>CAZXTW010000129.1:0-11216 GCA_964643525.1 uncultured Roseivirgaceae bacterium | reverse complement strand
GAATCGGCCAGGTGCAGCCCTTCATACAGGCTGGCCTTGTTGGGCAATGACGCCACAAGCCCCCCGTAGGCGCCATCAATATGGAACCACATTTTATGCTGTTGGGCTACTGCGGCCAGCGCCTGCAGGTCATCTACCGCGCCAGTGTTCACAGTGCCGGCAGTACCAATAAGGCAAAAGGGCTCATAACCAGCTGCAACATCAGCTTCAATTTGCTGCTTAAGGGCAACAATATTTATAGTAAAATCAGCATTGGTGGGCACCTTACGAAGGTGGTCAGTGCCTATGCCCAGCATTTGCACGCTTTTGTCAACGCAATTGTGCACCTCGTCAGAGGCGTATACGGTAAAGGGCTTTATGCCAAACAAGCCTTTACTTTTAATGCCGCGCTGCTCAAAAAACATATTGCGGGCCACGGTAAGGCCATCAAAGTTGGCAGAAGAGCCACTGCTTGAAAGTACACCCCCTACCTGCTGGCCAAAGCCCACCATTTGTGCCGCCCATTGCACCACACGCTTTTCTATTTCAGTTATAGCTGGCGCCAGGTGCCACCGGGCCACATTCTGGTTAATGGTGGCAGCCAGCTTTTCGGCCAGTATGCCCACCTGGTTGCCTCCCGCCATCACATAAGCATACATATTTGGGCCAACGTTACCAGTGGCCGTGTTCAGCACCTTCTCTTCAACCTCTGCCAGCAGTGCCTTGATGGGCATGCCCTGCCGGGGCAGCGGTTCATCAAACCAGGCCATTACCTCTTCCTGCGGGTGGTCATGGTAACCGGGCTGCTGTTGCACCTGCTCGAATTGCCGCATCACCATAGCGGTAGTGGCATCAAGGGCGGCTTTAAAGTCGTGTTGCGAAAAGTCTAATGAATTGCTCATTGGGTGGTGTCGTTGTTTATGTCGTTGTATCTGTGGTAAAGGCCCTTTTGTGCTACGTTTTGCTCAAGGCGAGCCAACTGCTGTAATATGTCCGCATCAAACAGCTGGCGAATTACGGTTTCAATGCGTTGCCACTCCTGCTCAAATTCAGGCATACGGTCAAGGCTTTGCTGGGTAAGCTGAATGAGCTGGCGGCGCGAGTCGTTGGCATCTGGCAAACTGGCCAGGTAACCTTGCGCCTGCATTTTTTTCACTATTTTAATAATGGCCGGGTGTGAAAACTGTAACCGCCGGGCAATGACAGTTACCGGAAGCGGCCCCTCCTGCTTTAGCAACAAGAAAATGAGGTGCCAGTTAGGCTCAATGCCTAACTGAATTTGCTCGTATACTTTGCGGGCATCGTACAGCAAGCTGTCGCTAAGGCGCTTAATACGCGCTGTGGCCCCAATGTATTGCAGGCTTTGTAGAAAGTCGTTCTCCATCATTCATGTAACCAGTTACACAAACATAGCAATACGTAACCAGTTACACAAGCGCAGAGAGAAATTGTATTATGAGGGGCTTGCCAACCACCACAGCAGGCAGGCATTTCAGAGGTGATGTGAATTGGTCAGGCTATACTTAGTTAAATATGGCTGCTATTTTGCCTACTATAGGGTTCATGGCCCTGTCGCTCAGGTTGCCTAAGATTACCACCACCACATGGTGGTTATTGGCCCCACCCTGCTTGCGCACCATAACAATGGCATTGGCACCGCGTGCAGCACCTGTGTGGATGTAGTAGGTATCGCCCGATTTAAAGCGCTGGTCACCAATGCCAAACGCATAATCTGTTGGCTCGCCCAGGGTAGTGGGTATGCCTGTGTAATACTGTTCTGTTAGCTCAGGCGAAGTAATTTTTTGGTTAATCATGGCCAGGTGCAATACGGCCAGGTCAGTGGCATTGCCTACCAAACCGCCACCCCCGAATTTGCAACTGTTGTTTGCCTCAGCGGCCAGTTTACCTTTTTGTTTGTCGGGCTTCCATTTCTGGTAGTACTGCACCTCGTTGGTAAGGGCCTCAGATTGGTCAAGGTGTATGCTTTGAATACCCAGTGGGCTAAATAAGGCTTCCTGCAGGTACTGTTCGAAAGACTGCTGGCTTATTGCTTCTACCAGCCTTGACAACAACACATAACCATATGAAGTGTATGTTTCTACCTGCCCCGGCTCAGACTGAAAGGGGGCATCAATAAAAACTGGCAGTGCTTCTTCGGTAGTGTTGCAATGGTTGTTGCTTATTTGCCCCCATTCATTAATCTTGTAATGTCTTACACCTGCGGTGTGGTTAATGAGGTATTTTACTTTTACTTTGGCGTAATGGGGTGGTAAGTTGGGCAGGTAGTGAGTAATGCTTTGTTCAATATCAAGCTTGCCAGCCTCAATTAGTTTGATCAGGGCCATACCAGTAATAGATTTTGACAGGCTGTAGTACCTGAACTGGTGTTGCGTGTTAACGGCTTGTTTTTGGTTAACATTGGCATAACCAAAGCCCTGCGCCCACACCACTTTGTCTTTTACACCCACAGCTACAGACACACCAGGGTAGGTAGTCAGCAACTCTTGAATAACATCTGTTGCCTGCTGAATTTTATCGTTTTGCCGGGCATAGGTTGCAATTGAAATGAATATAAATAAGAGCGAGGTTGAGCACCTAAGTGTTTGCATTGCTACTGGGTTTTGAGCCACATACAAGATACAAATTATTTGGCATGGAAAGCCATTTGTTATTGACATCAGGTTTAGAATATTAACTGGCTGCTTTGGCAGTAAGCATTTTATGGGTTAAATAGCCTCTCTAATATTTGTTTCAAATAAGCATGGCAAAGGTAAAGTTTAGTTACTGGTGGGTATTGGGTGGTTTTGCAGTGGCCCTTTTGCTGTTGCGGGCCTGCAATGCCTTTTTCCTGTCGCAGTCAAAACCAGTTAAGTATGTGCAGCAGGTAGAGCTGGGCCAGGTGTTAGCGCAGCCAGCCAGCTATGCAGGCGATACGGTATTTGTACGTGGTGTGGTGACATGCAGCGACAGCCTAACCAGCCTGCAACTGTTTGGCGGTGCCCCTGCTGCCACCCCTTATGGGCTAAGGGTGGTAGGGCCTGGTACGCCTCACGAGCCGCTGTGCCCCATACACAGCGGAAAAGGCATGACCCTGGTGGGCATTGTCAGCCTGGCCGACTCAGTGGCCCCCCACTACCCGGCAGGCATCAGGCTAATCAGGGCGTTTGCTATTCAATAACCAGCCTCTTGTGTTTTTTGTAGCCGTATTTTATGCTATTTTACTTCTGTAAAGGTTACCTTCAGTATGTGCCCGCATTATAATGCAACAACCTGTTAAGTTACATGACCAATTACTATACCCTGCTTGGCCTGACACCTACGGCCACTGATAGCGAGATTAAGAAAGCCTACCGGAAGTTGTCAAAGAAGTTTCACCCGGATGCCAACCAGGGCGACACTTTTTATGAAAATATGTTTAAGCAAATCCAGGAGGCTTATGAAACGCTAAGCGACCCCCAAAAGCGGGCAGCGTATGACATAAGCCAGGGGCTCACGGCAACTACGGCCCCGCCCGAAATTTTATTTTTTGGTGCCGATAAGCAGGCATTAGCAGCAGGCGACCAGGTGACGTTTGAATGGCAAACGCAAGGGGCAGATAAGGTTGAAATTAGCAGAATGGGGCAGGTAGCTGCCAGCGGCCAAAAAACTTTAAAGATTAAGCAGTTTAATACCGCTACCAGAAGCATTAAGCTCACGGCAACCAACACCAGAACCGGAGCTTCAGTGGCGGCTAAGCTAACCTTGTATAATCAAGCCAAAGCTACAAATATACCCCCCAGTGGCCAGCAGCAAGGGCAACCCCACAGTAGTGGTGCCACGCCGCCACGGCAATCAACACCAAAAGATAAAAAGGCAGAGACCTTCTGGGGCACCGACGGGCGCCTTGGACGTGGCTTGTATTTTGGGCGGCTGTTAGTTTTGGCAGTGCCCTTAGCACTGGGGTGGGCCATGCTTATAGATGACTATGGTAGTATAGCCAATTTTATTGCCGTGCTGTTTGTGTTTGTTTGCGGTTATGGGGTTATTGTGCAAAGCGTTAAGCGTTTTCATGATATGAATCAAAGCGGCTGGTTGGCATTGGTGCTTCTGGTACCTTATGCCAATATTTTAGCTTTGCTTATTTTGATGTTTGCCAGGGGCACGGCCGGGGTCAACAATTATGGGCCTGCCCCGCAAAGCATGGGCTAATCCATAATCAGGGTTTAAAGTTTTTTCTAAATTCAAAAAACCAGCTATATTTAACCAACTATGCAGCTTAATAGTAGTGCTATGCTTACTTATTTTAAGTTGCTGGTAACTATATAAAGAGATAAAAACAGCATTGCACTGAGCGTATTTTTGATGTAGACGGATAAATGATACTTTTAGTCAGTGTTATTGAGCAGGAATGAGCATTAGAGTTAAAGATGGAAGCAATGGTTTGTTTTAGGTGTTTCACAGCAGTATTTGTATGTGTGGTTGGGTGCAACACCAGGTAGTTTAAAGTATAGGATTTACACTGTTACTTAATCACTTACAATCAATATTATTGACATGGAAAACAATTCAAACCAAGCACCACCTAAAAATTGGCTGGTAGAATCAATTTTAGTGACCATTTTCTGTTGCCTGCCTTTTGGTATTGCCGGTATTATTAATGCCTCAAAGGTTGAGTCACGCTTTAGAGAAGGCGATGTTGAAGAAGCCGAGCGCTTATCAAAAGCAGCCGGTAAGTGGACCAAAATTGGTTTCTGGGTAGGCCTGGGCGTATCTGTTTTGGTTATTATCCTTTATGTTGCCGGCTTTGCCGCCTTGTTTGGTTTAGCTGCTACCAATGCAGGTGCTGGCTACTAAGAAAGTACTGAAATGGGTGCTCGTACTGGGCGTGCTCGTTACCCTGGTAATTGTGTACAAAAACCACAGCCCTTACGAGCATTCTATATTTCCTAAATGCCCGTTCAGAACCATTACCGGCTACCAATGTGCCGGTTGTGGCTCTCAGCGGGCTGTTCATTTTTTATTGAATGGCAATGTGGGTGGGGCGTTTCGTGAAAACCCACTGCTGGTGCTTTCAATTCCTTATTTACTTACCGGTTTTATTTTTGATAATGTGAAGCGCAGCGGGCGTCGCTTTTTGTGGTGGCGCGAAAAGTTGTTTGGCTTTAACGCTATTATGGTGGTGCTGGCAGTAGTCATAATTTTTTGGGTTGGCCGCAACACACCTTATTATGAGCAATTGTTTTAAGGCTGCCCCTATTAGAGCAGCCTTTGTTGGTTTTACCCAGAATGTCTGCTGCTAGAAACCTTCAAGGCTTGGGCAGCAAGCTACACCCACACAAGCATACCCCGGAGGGCAAGGGCGGCCATCACCACAGTATTTTTTGCCTCCCGTAATTTTACGCTGCTGCTGCCCACTTAGTGACTTAGCGCCATTGATCTGTTTTACTTTTTTCATGTTATTGAATGTTATGGTTGAAGTTAAGCCCCTTTTGTAAAACCCCAGGGGCATAAGCGGGGTTGCATTTTATGTATGTACGCTTTTTGGTATGTGTTAATCGGCTATTGCTTCCTCACCTAATTGTGCTTCTTCTTCCTGCTCTTCAAGGAGGTCATCAACAAAAAGCAACACATGCCCCATGTCATAGATTTCAGGAAAACGCCGCCCGTTTACCAGCATCAGTGGGGTAAAGTTGATGCCATTGTCAATACACCACTGCCGCTGCGCCTGGAGCAGGGCATTCATTTGTTGCACTACCTTGTCAGTAGCTGTTATGGAAGTGCTGCTACTGCCATGTATATTGGCATACAGTTTTAATGCGGCCTGCTGCCCCTGTGTGTGGTAGGTATGCAACAGGGCTGCGGCCTGCTGAGTGGCAAAGCCAGTACCAGTATCATCATGTATGTTAAACCGCACCCTGATTGAAAGCCCCTGGGCCTGGGTGGCCAGCAGGCGGTTGATGAGTGGAGGGATTTCTTTACAAAAGCCACATTGAGGGTGGGTAATAAACAATACTTCGGCCCGGGCTGCGTTGGCAGCAGCACCAAATACCAATTCATGTGCGGCCCCTGCAAAGGCAGTTACTTCTGGCTCTTGCGCCTGCAGGTTTTGGTATAGTTCATAGTTGCCTGTAAAACGGCGGTAATCAATGGTGGTTTTGCGCAGCTCAGCCTGTTGTGTTAAGTGCTGCTTCAACAGGCGGTAGTTAACCAATGCCAGTATTAACGCCAGCCCCAGTACAGGCCCCAGGGCCCCGGGTATGGTTGGCAGTGTGGCAGGCAATACGCTTGGCACTGCTACTGCCATTTGACCAAAGGCCACCACAGTAATGGCCAGGCACAGCGTGCACCATTGTTTAACAACTACCCCCTGGTAATAAAGGGCATACAACAGCACAGGCAAGGGCAGCACTGCGCCCCATAATAATAATGTGGCATTGGCCCCTGCTATTGTTAAGCCAAATGCAGTAATTGCCTGGGCAAAAAAGTAAACCCAGGCAGCTGCACTAAACGGTACGCCTAAAAGTTTAGTGTTTTCAGCATGTTGCAATACCACATCACAATCTACTGCCTTGCCCATATTGCACAGCTTGCGGGCTATTGGGGCGGTTTTTCCGTACTCTTTGTGAATTACAAGCCAGCTAAAAGCCAGGCCCGTCAATGCCAAATAGCCCATTGCTGCAATGGCCATGCTGGCATTAAAAGCCACACATACCCAGGCCCATAAAGCACAAACCACAACAGGCAACACCCATTGGTTTATAGCGGCAGTTTTTTCAGGCTCATTGCCAGCCTCTGGCTCACTAATTACGGCCACGCCCGTCCACATGCCTAAAAACTGAGCTTCAGTTAATGTCACTTTTTTATCTGCCGCAAACCAAACAAGGTAGTCATTGTCGGTTTGCTGTACCAGCACCAGCTCATCCTGCTTTCCGCTTACCTGTGCCATCCATACTGCGGGCATTTGAGTTAGCGACTCAGCCTCGATGGGTAGTTCAAAAGCGCCATTGGGTATTTTAAAATGACTCAATACACCGGTTATAGCATGCACACTGGGGTAGCTGGGGTGGCTTAACATCTGGAAGTCAAGCTCCTGCTCATCCACTTTAGCCCCCTGTAACTTTAACTGGGCTATGAGCAAGGTAATGAGTGGTTCTGTCATACTGCTGGCTATTTATGCTGGCTTCATTGGCATTTGGCATCAAGTAAAAGCTGGGCGGTTAAGGGCCAATACTTACCAGCAAAAAGTGGCTAATCAAAAACTTATGCTGTTACAATTCAATGAATATAAGCCATATAACCGCCAACTGGTAACATTCTTGTATGATTAATGAAAAAACCTGTTTGTTTGCTGTTTCAGCGCCTTTCTGTATGGCACTTTAAATGTAAAAGCAGGCTGCGCCATCGCCTGATGCAACCTGCCTTGCCCCATACATACCATTTGGGCAGTGTACTAAGGGTTAAGTACTAAAACCGCTTAGGCAGGCACACTTCGCCAAAGTAGCAAAACATACCTGGCGGGCATGGATCGCCATTTACACATGACTGTATACCGCCTTTAATGGCCCTTTGCTGGGCTGTGTTCAGGGCTTTGCCGCCCTTAATTTGCTTTACTTTTTTCATTGTACTAAAATTAGTTAAGGTAACTCACCTCCGGACCAACAAGCCGCCGGAGCTCGGCTAAATTAAAGCTTAAACTGGTTGAAGCGACTAGGTATGAATAACTTAGGGGTAAGGAGATTGAATTAACTTTGGTAATGATAACCACCAATATTGTTGTTACCTTCATTAGCTTTGACCAGCGGTAATATTGCTTGATTAGTGCAAATTGCCTCATACGCAGCCCACCCCCAGCCCCTTTACTTACTAAATGACACATATTATAACAGGATATTACGGAATAATAAGACTCATTAGCGATAAATTTCCAAAATATGTGAAATAAATGAGAGCAACCAAAAAGAAATACATACCTTAGTGGCATGGAATGTAAAACCTTCAATGTGGCTGGGTTCTGTAACCCGGCCATTCATTATATGGTTGACCCATACCGGGGCCTAAAAGACGACATTGGCAGGTTACTCAATAATCAGGATTATTTTATACTACATGCCCCCCGCCAAAGCGGCAAAACTACCCTGCTGCATGCGCTGGCCCATGAAATTAATGCCGCAGGCCAGCACCTGGCCATTGTATTTTCAGTTGAAAGTGCCGGTTACCAAAGTGTAGAGCTGGCCACCGCACACCAACTGATGCTAGAATCGCTTTATGAAAGCAGCAAAGATTTTTTACCTGCCACTCAATTGCCACCAGAGCCACAACCGGGCACCAGCCTTGAGCGGTACCTGAGGCAATGGGCCCAGGGAGCACCTAAACCCTTAGTGCTGCTCATTGATGAAATTGACGCCCTTTATGATGATGTACTAGTAGCTGTGCTGCGTCAGTTGCGCAATGGCTTTCAAAGCAGGCCCAAAGGCTTTCCTTCATCAGTGGCTCTGGTAGGGCTGCGTGATGTGCGCGACCTGAAGTACAAAGCACGCCAGGGGCAAACACAGTTAGGGTCAGGTTCGCCTTTTAATATCAAGGCCGAGTCATTTACCTTACCCGTATTCAGCCGGCTGCAAACAGGCCAGTTGCTGCTACAACATAGCAAAGCCACCGGCCAGGAGTTTACTGATGATGTAATTGATACAATACATGCCATTACTGGCGGGCAGCCCTGGCTAACCAATGCCATGGCACGGCAAATTGTTTCTCGCATATTTAAAGACGATTACAGCCAGCCCATTACTATAGAAGTGGTTGAGCAGGCAAGAAAAGAGTTAATAGCACGACGAGACACACATATTGACAGCCTGACAGATAAACTGGCAGAGCCCAGGGTAAAGCAGGTAGTTACTGCCCTGATTAATGGCGAGCCCCTACCTTTTGATGTGTATGATGATGCCCTGCTGTATTGCCGCGACCTGGGCATTATTACCACAAAGCCCTATGTGCAGTTTGCCAATGAAATTTATAACGAGGTTATACCCCGCACATTAAACCACCGGTTTCAGGTAAGTTTTAGCCCAGAGCTAACTGATAAACAATGGTATGTACAAGAAAATGGCAGCCTGAACAGCCATGCCCTTTTAAAAGCCTTTGTTACGTTTTACAGGCGCCATAGCGAGGCCTGGCTGCAAAATTTTGTTTTTCAAGAAGCAGGCCCACAATTGCTACTTATGGCTTTTTTGCAACGCGTGGTTAACGGTGGCGGGCATATTGAGCGTGAAATGGCCGTGGGCAGCGGCAGGGCTGACCTGGGTATTATTTACAATAGAGAGGTGTTTGTAATAGAGCTTAAGTTAAAGCATGGCGATTGGGTACGGCAGGAAGGCTTAACCCAAACCCAGCGCTATATGGATCGCCTGGGGGCCACCCAAGGCTACCTGATGATTTTTGATAAACGCCCACCCAAAATACACCCCTGGGAAGAACGCCTATATTGGGAAGAGGAAACCCTGGGTAATAAAACCATCAAGATAATAGGGCTGTAGGACAGCAGTTTACAAGTGCCCCCAGGCACAAGCCGGGGGCAGGGTGACTGAAAGGTGTCATAGTTAGTGGCGCTCCAACGCATCATTTGGGTTAAAGCGGAACACAACGGTTGTTCTGGCACCAATGGAGTTCAGGGCACTCAATTTCAATAATGGGGTTACAATAGATGTACCCACCTTTCACGGCCTTTTGCTGCTTGCTGTTTAGTGCCTTGGCACCTTTCATGGCTTTTACTTTTTTCATTTCGGTTAATGAATTGATTAAAGGTTGCACCCGGGCCTGATAAACCGCCGGGCATCGGTTTTGGCCTTTAGATGCATGAAGGTGTGAATTGTTACAATAAGTACGAACTAAGTGAAAATATTTTTGATTACGACTGTTGGGCACTAAAAAAAAGCCGTACAGGCGGGCCTGTACAGCTTTATGATCAGCGGTATATTGATGTTCCAAGGCAAGTTTAGCACTCGCCATCTGCATACCAACCACCCGGGCCACATACCCAGATGATGCAAATGAGGCTATCTGGCGGGGGTGTAGTACACCCATTACCACCACTAATGGCTTTTTGAGCTTTTTTGCTTAGAGGCTTTGCGCCTTTAATAGCTTTTACTTTTTTCATAGTGACTTACAAACTGCTAACGCCTACAGAAGCTATTGACACAGATATAACCGGGAGGACAGTCAAACTCAGGGTCGCCAGCTTCACAGTACAGTAAACCACCGGTTATTTTTCTTTGCTGAGGCCTGGTTAAGGTTTTAGCCCCTTTAATTGCTTTTACTTTTTTCATATTCAATGATTTTGGTTGATGGTAAGCCTTGGTATTTATCAAAACCCAACAAACCCAAAGCTCTGTTATTTCAGAGTTTAATTTAATGAAAGTTTGGCAATAATCTCAATTTCAAGCAAGGCAGGTACGCCAGCCAGATTGGCGCTTAACAAAATAGTAATGTTCAAATCTACTGGTATGCCATAGTTTTGAATGTGAATGACCAACAACCTATGCCCCCAAATAATCTGGTATTGGCAGCGTGCCTATTGGTTGCCTGCCTGGCGCTGCGTTGCAATACTACCACTGAGCCTACTAACAGCCATGCCCTCAACAACCCTGAAATGGTGCTTGCCGGGCAGCAGCTGGCCGCCCGGTATTGTGTAGCATGCCACCAGCTGCCAGAACCGCAACTACTTAACAAAGCTACCTGGCAGCAGTATGTGCTGCCACGTATGGGTTATATGCTGGGCCTGTACCCGCACGATAGTGTACGGGCCAGCCTGATTGAGGCTGGCGAGGGCGGCCGGCGCGTGCTGGCAGCCAATGTGTTTCCTGAGCAGCCTGCCATGAGCTGGGAAGCCTACCAACAAATAGAAGCCTATTACCTGCATAATGCCCCTGACAGCCTGCTGCTGCCCATTGCCCAGCCTTTGAGCACCCCACTAAAGCAGTTTAAGGTTGTAAAGCCCAATTACCAGCTTGCGCCGCCCAGTACAACAATGTTGCAAATGGCTACCGATGGCGGATTTTATTTGGGTGATGCCCACACCCAAACGCTGTACCGGTTTAATGCTGCACTGAGCCTGACGGCCGCCGCCAAGGTACGCGAGGGGGCCGTGGCCATGCAAGAAACTGGTAATGCCCTGCTGGTAACAGTCATGGGGTCGTTTTCGCCAACAGATGCCCCCAGTGGGCTTGTGGTAGCCCTGCCAAAAGATAAAAGCCTGCAACCCA
>CAZXTW010000128.1:0-11226 GCA_964643525.1 uncultured Roseivirgaceae bacterium | reverse complement strand
GACCAGCCTTTTACGCAGGGCCTGGTAGGCCACCTGATTGCCATCAGGGTAAAGGGCATTAAGTACCGCGGCTTTTTCTGCCTGCTGGCACAGTAAATCAAAAAGGGCTAAATCTTTACGCTGCTGGCGTGTTGGGCGCGCCTTCAAAAACTCTCTGAACGCTCGCCGGTCGGCTTCACCCAGTACGTCTACCAATTGTTGCAAATAACTTGCCATGGCTAAAAATACAATATGTAGGGCTGCCTTGCGAGCGCAAATACGGCCGGTAACTAAAGTTTGACTATTGTATTATAAGGTGGCTTACCTATTGTATAAGCCTGCTAAAATATTAAAGACACACGAACTTAATGTTGCCGTAACAGTTAAAGGGCATTTTATATATAGTTTAGTTCATCATTAGCCTACCAGAACAGCACTTGGTGGTGGCGTTTTAACCAATAATGCATTGAATCATCATGAAAGCAGAGAAAGAAAGCACGAAAGAGCCAAAAGAGTTAACGAAGCATAAAAAAGAAATACCCAAGTCAAAAAAGAAATACAAATACCACCACCGTGACCTGAGCTGGCTGTCATTTAACCGCCGTATTTTAATGGAGGCGCAAGATAAGTCTGTGCCTCTGTACAACCGCATTCTTTTCATTGCCATCTACTCTTCTAACCTCGATGAGTTTTTCAGGGTGCGGGTGGCGTCCATCCGCAGTTTAATTGAGCTTGACAAGAAAAAAATAAACCAGGAGTTAAACCTGAAGCCCAAAAAGCTACTGACTGCCATTCGCCACGAAGTAGACCAACAGCTTGAAGCTTACGGGCGCACCCTCAGAGAAGAAATACTGCCCGAGCTGGCCCAGAACAACATTATACTTTACTGGAACACCGAAATACTGCCCCAGCACAGGGCCTACCTGTTGCATTACTTTCAATGTAAAATACTGGCCTACCTGCAGCCTATTGTAATCAATGAAGAAAACCACCAGGAAGTATTCTTGAACAACCGCGAACTGTACTTTGCCCTGCGCCTGCAGTTAAAAGCCAACGAAACCGTTACTGAATACGCTTACCTGAATATACCGTCAGACGTGCTGCCCCGCTTTATTGAGCTGCCACAGGTAAATGGCAAATACTACTACATATTTTTAGATGATGTGATTCGCCTCTATATGGCCTCTATATTCCCTATGCATCAGGTGGTAGAGTGCCAGGCCATAAAACTCAATAAAGATGCTGACCTGAATATTGAAGATGAGTATAGTGGTGACTTAATTGATAAAATTAGCAAGCAAATCAAAAAGCGTAATATTGGGGCACCTTCACGCTTTTTGTACGACGCGGGCACGTCTGATGAGCTGCGCGACTTTATGGCCCGTGTGCTTGGGTTGCATGAAGACGATCTGGTGGCCGGGGGGCGCTACCACAACCTGAATGACCTGACCAAGCTGCCCAACCCGGTAGGCGGTGCACTGAAGGGCCCCAGAATGAAGGGCCTGAGTTACGCACCGCTTGAGCAGGAAAACTCTATTTTTGATGTAATTGCTGAGCAAGACCACCTGCTGCACTTTCCGTACTATTCATACGATTATGTGCTGCGCTTTTTTAACGAAGCAGCCATTGACCCGCGTGTAGTTGAAATCAACGCCACTTTTTACCGCATTGCCTCTGATTCTGTCATTGCCAACGCACTCATTTCTGCTGCCCGCAATGGCAAACTGGTTAAGGTATTTTTTGAAGTAAAGGCCCGCTTTGATGAAGCCAACAACCTGCGTTGGGCCGAGCGCCTCAAAAAAGCAGGCATTGAAATTACCTACAGCCTGCCCGGCCTGAAGGTACACGCCAAGGTGGCAATGGTTAAGCAGCAACTGGCCGATGGGGGCATACGGCGCTTTGGCTTTTTAGGTACCGGCAACTTTAACGAGGTAACCGCGGGCATTTATGCTGACCATGGCCTGCTTACCTGCCACAGCCAGGTCATGGAAGAAATTGACTGTGTGTTTAAGCACCTGTACCGCAAAAGTGATACTGATGAGTTTATAAATACCGACTTTAAACACATACTGGTATCACAGTTTAACCTGCAGCCTCGCTTTGTTGAGTTGATAGCGCGCGAAACTGAAAACGCTAAAAAAGGCCTGCCTGCTAAAATAGTAATTAAGCTTAACAACCTTGAAGACCCGGTAATGATTGATAAGCTGTATGAAGCCAGCATGGCCGGGGTTAAGATTGATATGGTAGTGCGGGGCATTTGCTGCCTGGTGCCAGAGCATGAAGGAATTAGCGAAAACATTAGGGTGGTGCGCGTGGTAGATGGCTTTTTAGAGCACGCCCGTGTGTGGGTATTTCATAACAACGGAAATGAAGAGATGTTTATGGGCTCTGCCGATTGGATGCGCCGCAACCTGTACCACCGCATTGAAGTGGTATTTCCTGTTTATGATGAGGCCCTGAAGGGTGAAGTCAATAAAATGCTTGAAATTCAATTGACTGATAATACCAGTGCCGTGCGGCTTGACAGCGAACTGACCAATGTAGTATTTGAACCCAACGATGCTGCGCCCGGCATTCGCTCACAACGCGATTACTACCAATACCTGAAAGAGAAGCTGGCCGCTGCCTTTCCGGAAGCATAAATAGAAAGAACGTATAAAAACTACAGTATGGGCATTGCCGCAAGGCATTGCCCTTTTTACTTCAGAAATACGTATGCCAGTATAAACGACGAGACCGCTGCCACAAAGCCATACATAAAAATAGTATAAGAAAGGCGCAGCATTTTGTACTTTTTGCCCAGCACTGCCCCTAAAAAGTAGATATCACGAATCAGGCTGCTGTACAAATATTCACGGTCTTGCATCATTTGCTTCATGCCCCACTCGTAATCTTCAAGGTTCATGCCATGAAAGTTGCCAAAAAACAGCAGGTTGGTTTTTTTATTCAGGATGTCATACTTGGTAAACTTACCTGATGATACATTGGGCCTTGTAGCCAAAATGGCGGTTACAATGGTTAGCAGGCACACCAGGGTTAAGATCAAAGTAGGGGCTATCAGGTAAGGGTCTTCCTCAATTTTTCTGATCAGTACCGACACCACAATTGAAAGTATAATTGAGTTGATTGAAATCATGATGTTGGCCTTATTATCGGCCATGGCGCTCAGGTCAAGGTGGTTGCGTGAGGTAAGCCTGAACATGGTTTCAATACCTCTATCAGGTTTTTCTTCTTTGGTTTGCTTTTGAATTTTGGCCTGCAAAGCATCAATGCTGCCTTCCAGCGTCTTTTCCTTCTTCTTGCCCTTCTTATCTTTCTTCACCATTTTTTTAATGGTGCTTATATTGTCTTCTTTTCGTGGGGCAAGCACCTGCTGGCCATATTCAGTATGGTATTGGTGTTCTTTAAAAAAAACCAGGCTTTCCTGGTGCCACTCGGCATCAGTCACCTTTTTGCCTTGCAGCATGGCCCACTCAGCGCGCAATAGCTCTCCTTTTTCTTCAAACAAATCGGTCGAGAGGTGGTACAGGTCAGCATCGCACAGTACGCGCTCAATCAGGTTTTGGGGGTTCTGGGGCATGCGCGTGGCTTCTATACAGGCCACTACCTGCTCACTAAAGCCAGCAGGCAACTCCAGTTGCTGGTTAAACTGCTCAAACGTTTCAATGCTGTAGGTCTCGTGGTCTTCCCATGAGTTTGAAAAGCCCGTATCATGAAACCAGGCAGCCGTCACCACAATGTCTATCTCCTCTTCAGTAAGGCCCGAGGCGGCACCTATTTCTTTCGCGGCGGCTACAACTTCTCTGGTATGCTGTAAATTATGGTAGGCGCAGCTGTCGTCATCTACATGATTCTGAAAATGGGCCGTTACATACTGCTCGGCCTTATCCAGCACTTCCATCACAGTGCTCATTGCTATACGTGGTTAGTTTCCGACTGGGTAACGCAGGGGCAAAGTAAATATTTTGATCCTTTACGCTTTTCTTCTATTCTAAGGCAATATATTTAAACCTGCCCAGCTTTACCCGCAATTTACTAAATATTGAGCACGTTAACAGTTGTATAAAACTGTTAACTGATGCATCTCAAAAGGGCAATTCAGGGTTTTGGGCTATATTTAACGAATCACATTGACCTACAGCAACCACAACGCTATGGCAAATCACAGGCTTCCGCTAGTTACGCGACTAATTTACATCTTCACCCTGTTAATAGTGGGCAGTTGCAGTGCGCAAACAGAGCGCATTGCTGCCTACAAAAACATGCCCACCGGCTTTGCCTACAATACTTACCAGCCTGACCAGAAGTATGTGCTTAGCATTAACCTTGACGAGGTGTCGGGCCTGTCATGGCTGGGCAATAACCAGCTGGCCTGCGTACAGGATGAAGCCGCCAAGGTGTACATATTTGACCTGAAACGTAAAGACGTGATGCGCTTTATTGACTTTGGCAAAGCGGGTGATTATGAAGGGGTAGAAGTAGTAAACGGGCAGGCTTATGTAGTTAAAAATAATGGTGATGTGCACCAGTTTGCTTTTGGGCAAACCAATAAGGCTGAGGCCACAGTGCATAAAACCCCCCTTTCATCAGAAAACGATGTAGAAGGCCTGGGCTACCTGCCCGGCAGCAACCAGCTGTTGCTGGCCCTGAAGGGCAAAGGCGAACTGAGTAAAAAAAACGTAAAGGGCAAGGCCATATACGGCTTTAGCCTGGCTACCCACAAGCTAAATACCACGCCCCTGCTTACCATCAGAGGCAAAGACCTTGACCAGTACTTTGAACAAAACGGGCTGCAGCATGTGCACAAGGGCTTTAGCCCTTCTGCCATAGCATGGCACCCTATTGAAGAGCGTCTGTATGTACTGGCTACCGTAGGTAAGCTGCTGGTTGTGTTAAACCAACAGTATGAAATTGACAAGGTGGTGCAGCTATCGCCCCAGGTACTGCGCCAGCCCGAAGGGCTTTGTTTTGCCCCTAATGGCGATATGTACATTGCCAGCGAGGGCCGTAGCGGTGCCGGTTATATAGTGAAATACACTTATGCACCAGGCAAGTAGCAGGGCTGCTGCGGGCTGGCTGCCAGGTGCCTGGCCCATGGCTGTTTGTTTAGCCTGGTGTGTGCAATTACTGCTGCCCGGCTGCCTGGTGGCGCAGGCACCCGATACACCACCCCCTGCCGCCCATACTTTGTATATTGCTGGCTTTGGCAACAGCCAGGGCCTGCCGCAGCCTGCCCTATTCAAACAGTTGCTTACTGCCGATAGCAGCAGCACCTTACTGCTCATGGGCAACTACAGTGCCAATGGCCTGCCCGTACCTACCAGCCCCGATTACCCACAGGCCATTGCCCGCCTTGAGGCCCTGCTGCCCTTGCAACAGTATGCCGGCAGGGTACTGCTGCTGCCCGGTGGCCGCGACTGGGGCCTTGGCGCGCGTGACGGCAGCCAGCGCCTGCTGCGCCTGTACCAGTGGCTGCAAGAGCACCTGCCCGAAGCCATGCAGCCGCAGCGTGGCTGCCCCGGCCCGGTTGAAATTGACCTGGCCCCCGGCCTTGTGCTGGTACTGGTTGACAGCCAGTGGCTGCTACACCCTTATGAGAAGCCCGGCGTAAAAGCAGGCTGCGCCGCCACCAGCACCGTACAGGTGGTAGAGCAGCTTGAAGATATACTGCGCCGCAACACCCACCGCCAGGTGGTAGTGGCTACCTACCACGGGCTGGTGCAGCAGCAGCCTACCATGAATACACGCCTGGCCATTCTTTCGCGGTACCTGGGCCAGCTGCTGGCCCGTTACCCTGGCACCATACACCTCTCTGGGGCGGGTAGCGGCCTGCAGGCCATCCCGGCAGATAGCAACTACTACTTTGTAAGTACCTCACTGGCTGGCAACGCCCCCAAGGCCATGCCCACCAGCCAGGCGGGGGCCTTCAGCACCAACAGGGCTGGCTACCTGCGCATACAATGGCAGGGCAGCCAGCTACAAATGGCCTTAATGAGCCTGCAGGGCCCTTTATGGATGCAGGCACGCACCCTGCAACTGCCTGCCAGTGCGGGTACCAGCACACTCGCCGGCACCAATTACCAGGATAGTACCGTCATGTGCTCTGCCAGCAACAAATACAGCGGCAAGGGCGGGCTGTTCAGGTGGTTTTTTGGCAAAAACTACCGCGATACCTGGGGCCTTACCCTGTCATTTAATCTACTAGACCTGGGCAGCACCATGGGGGGCCTTACCCCCATTAAACTGGGTGGGGGGCAGCAAACGCGCTCACTACGGTTCAGGGCAGCATCGGGCAGGCAATACGTATTGCGCTCTATTGAAAAATACCCTGAAAAAGCAGTGCCCCTGGCCCTGCGCCAAACCATAGGGCAGCAAATTGTTGAAGATCAGATATCGGCCTCGCACCCTTATGCCGCACTGGTGGTAGCCCCGCTGGCGCAGGCTGCCTCTATATTCCATACCAAACCGAACATATTTTTTGTGCCTGCTGACCCTCGTCTGGGCATTTATACCAATGATTTTGCCGGTGGCCTGTGCCTGCTGGAAGAGCGAGCCAACGATAACCTGGCCGATGCCGACCATTTTGGCAATACCCAAAAAGCCATTAGCACCGGGGCCGTGGTTGAAAAGCTGCGCAAGCACCCTAACCACCAGGTTGATGTGCCCAGCGTAATTCGTGCCCGCCTGTTTGATATGGTTATTGGCGATTGGGACCGCCACGACGACCAGTGGCGCTGGGCCACCTTTAAAGCAAACGGCCAAACCGTTTATAAGCCTATACCGCGTGACCGTGACCAGGCGTTTTTTGTAAACGAGGGGTTCATCCCCCGCCTGGTGGCTGCCCGCTGGGCACTGCCCAAACTACAGGGCTACAGTTGCCCTTATAAAAACGTACCCGGCTTTAACGCCTACGGCACCCCCTTTGACCGCAGCTTTTTGCTGCCGGCCAGCTTAGACCAGTGGGTGGCTGAAGCGCAGGCCATACAAAGCGCCCTGACCGATGAGGTAATTGACAGTGCCCTGCAGTTTTGGCCCACACCTGTGGGGCAGTTGAATAATGCTGAAATTGGCAGCAGGCTGCGCTGCCACCGCGATAACCTGGTAAACTACGCTACCCAGTATTACCACCACCTGGCAAAAGAAGTAGCCCTGACGGGCACCAAAAAAAATGATTACTTTGTGGTGCACCGCAAAAGCGATGCGGTAACAGAGGTAACGGCTTATGCCCGCAGCAAAAAGGGCAAAACCACCCTGCGCTGGGCCACAGCGTTTAATACAGCCATTACTAAAGAAATACACCTGTATGGGTTAAAAGGCAACGACTGCTTTGCCGTTACCGGCCATACAGATAAGGGCCCCCGCCTGCGTATTGTAAGCCAGGCCGGGCATGATACGCTGCGCCACAACGCAAGTGTGCGCGGCCTGCAACGGCGCACCTGGCTTTACCACAATGGCACTGCCATGGTGCAGGGCAGTGATGGCGGGCTTGCCAGCACAGACCTGCGCATACTCAAGGCCCCACCCCTAAGCCCATATGAGTACCAACGCAGCTGGTACCGCCCCTCAAAACTGGCGCCTAACCTTGAGCTGAGCTTTAATGCTGACGATGGCGTGGTGGCTGGCCTGGGCTATACCCTTACCACATATAAGCTATTTAAAAAGCCCTATGCCATGCAGCACCACCTTATGGGCAGGGTGGCCACGGCCACCGGGGGGCTGCACCTGCGCTATACCGGGGTTATTGCCCACATGCTGGGCCACAACAACGTGCGCCTGCGGGCCGATTTTTCGGCCCCATGGCAGGTATACAATTACTTTGGCAATGGCAACCAGAGCGAGTACAACCAACAGCTGGGCATTGACTTTTACCGGCACCAGCGCTGGCAGGCAGCCGTGGGCATATACCTTGAGCGCTACATAGGCCGCCACCAGGTGCAGGTGGGTGCCTTGTATCAGGATGTTAAGGTAATTAGCAATAGCGGGCCATTTGTTGAGGCCTACAACCAGGCCAACACCCGCAGCAACCTGTTCAGCACCAATATATATGTTGGGGCTGATGTGTTGTGGCAGGCCGATTACCGCGATAACCCACTGCTGCCTGGCAAGGGCATACACTGGCAGGCTTCGGCCCGCCTCATGAATGGCACCAATGCCACCACTACCAACTATGGCAGCATTAACGCCTCGTTGGCCTGGTACCTCACCCTGCTGCCCAGCAAGGCCCCGCTGGTAGTAGCCAACCGCACTGGCTACGGCACTACATTTACTGATACGCTTTTTTACAACCAGCAGCAGCTGGGTGGCCTTGACCGGCTGGTGGGCTTTCGTAAAAACCGCTTTACCGGCAAGGGCGTATTTTACAACAACACTGAGCTGCGCTGGCGCCTGGCCACCTGGAAAACCTACCTGTTTCCGGCTTATGTGGGGGTAATGGGCATAGCCGATGTAGCTACAGTGCTTGACCAGGCCAGCCAGGCGCGCTGGCATGTTGGCTATGGCTACGGCGTGTGGATCTCGCCCTTGCAGCAGGTGGTTATTGCGGCGGGCCTTACCCACAGCAGAGAAAGTAACCTGCCCTTTGTACGGCTGGGCTTTCGCTTTTAGGGGTTTAAGCTAAGCTTGAAAAAAACCGGCCCCGGCCTCGCCTACCTTGCCTGGCCCGTTCAGTACATAAATACCAGCCGAGGCATCGGCTACCTCAAATGCCAGCCGCCCATCAGTAACCTCTATGGTGTGCCCTGTTACGGCATCAGCATAAGTGCCGGGTGGCAGGCCCTTAAACAAAAAATCGGCCGGGCCATCTTTTGCCAGGCCCACCACGGCCAGGCTATCGCCATGTTGGCGCTGGTACCCCAGCCCCTCAGCAGGGTAGGCACCCGCCCATTGGTAGCTGCCCTTTTGCAGGGCGGGTATGGCCTTTCTAATGGCGTTTAACTTTTTAATATGGGCATACAGGGGGTGCTTTACCGCCTCATCAAACTGGTGGCCATAATAAGCGCGGCCGGTGGTATTAATTGAGCGGCTCAGGTCTTCAAACCCATAAGTATCGCAATAGGCCCCCTTCATAAACTGCATTTCTGTGCCGTAATACACACAGGGTATGCCCCGCCAGGTAAACATAAAATTAAGGCAGGCCGCCAGGCTTTCGGCACTGCCCCCAAAGCGGCAGTTCCATTCATTATTAGGCCCAAAATCATGGTTATCAAGCCACGTCACCAGCTCGGTAGGCTGGGCATACAAATGGTCGTAACGGTCGGCCATAGTCAGGCTGCTCAACTTACAGCCCTCCTCAAACACATGGTGAAACGTACTTTGCAGGTAAAAATCAAATACTGACATTCCCGAGGGGGCCGATTGGCCCGGCTGGCCCCGCCAGGTATACCAGTGGGGGTTCAGCTCGTCAACAGGGTGCAGCTCATGGCCGCGCAGCGTTACCTCGCCAAACACAAACAGGTCTGGCTTAATGCCCTTAAACGCATCCAGAAAATGCAAAACATCTTCCCGGCTCTGGTACTTCACCGTATCCCACCTGATGGCGTCAACGCCCATATCTAAATAGCGCTTATAGGCATTAATCAGGTACTCGCGCACCTTGGGGCTGCCCGTATTCAGGTCTGGCAACTCGGGTGAGCAGGCCCGTTGCTGTATATCTTCCAGCTCATCGGTGCCCTCCCAAAAGCCACTGCCCGAGTGGTGAAACCACTCAGGGTCAGAGGTAGTCACATAACTTACCGTATTGGGCCAGTTATACTGTGCTGGTGTTTCATTATAGGGGGCAGGCAGCGTGGCCAAATTGGCCCGGCTCCACAGCTTGCCATCGGCAGGGTTGGGCGTTAGCCCGTCGTATGTCCAGTCAGGGTTGTCAGCCGCATAATGTTCTCCGTTTGGGTCAGTATTGTACTTAATTTCAGCCTTGCCCTTAATGCCGTAACGGCAGCTGTGGTTGGTTACCACATCCATAATCAGCTTCATGCCATGGGCATGTACGGCATCAATCAGGTCTTGAAACGTGCAGTCTTCACTTTCAAGGCGGGGGTCTACCCGCTCAAAATCCCAGGGGTGGTAGCCATGGTAATCAAGGGGGCTGCGGTTGTGTACAATGGGGGTTATCCAAATGGCCGTAAAGCCTAAATCCTGAATATAATCCAGGCGCTGCACCAGCCCTTTAAAATCGCCCCGCCAGGGCACATCCTCCGGGTCGTCAATATGCGCTGCCGGGTACGAGCACCACTCTGTGGGGCGGTTATTGCTGGGGTCGCCATCATTAAAGCGGGCGGGCAGCAAAAAATAAATGGTTTCCTCTCTGAAGTCCATAAAAGCAAAATGCTATATTGGGTCAATATAGCATTTAATGGTTATAACAAATGGCTGTATTTTATCAAAGCCAAAGCTACCTAAGCATTTTTGGCTTTTTTGCGTTTAATAGAGCTATAGCCGCCCGTCATACTACCCTTATTCAGGCTTAAGCTTTGGTGTTCAAACTCCATAATAAACGTTTGTAGCTTTTGGTCTGCCAGGTTTAGCTTTTTCTGTTGTGTTTTCATTTGACTGTTGTTTGCTATAGTTGTAGTTACTTAAATATCAGTTGTGGTGTACCCAATTACTTAAACCCTGCTGGGGTTTATTAAAATGCCATTGTCGCAAAACTCGTTAATCTGGCTCACGCACAAATCTACCAGTTTATCATACTCTTCGGGCTGCTCAATCTCAAACGCCTGCTCCAGCTCTTCTACCACCGAGCGGATGGCCCTTGGCTGGGCAAAGGCTTCTAAAATCATATTGCTTAGCGGGGTTAGTGATTGCTCTGAAACCACCAGCTTTGAATACACGGGCTTAATCAGTACCGCATAACTCTCGGCTTCTTTCTCTAAATTATCGCTTAGCTTAATGGCATCGTTATTGGCATAATTCCTGTCCCAGTCATATTGCAGCTCCAGGCGTTTGGCTTGTGGCAGCAGCACCAGTTCAGCGTTCATATACTCATCATCGGCACTGTTAAACAGCTGCTCGGTATCTTTAAAGCGCAGCACATCTCTAAAATACGTTAACAGGGGGTGGTGGTGCTGGCGCATGGTATCCAGCAGGGTTTTTTCAAGCTGCCATACGTCTTGCACGCGTTCAGCCTGTGTGGTTGGCAGGCCTTTGGCAAAGGTTTGAATAGCCCTGTCTATATGGTGGGCATACTCTTCAATACCCAGTTCGGCCACATGCTGGGCTATGGTGGCGGTGCAGCCTTCGGTAATGGCT
>CAZXTW010000127.1:0-11230 GCA_964643525.1 uncultured Roseivirgaceae bacterium | reverse complement strand
TTCCTTTGAGTGGCCCCCATTCTAGAATGGCTTCAATGGTGTATTGCGAGCAGGTGGGTGTGTGCCGGCAGTTGTTGCCCAGATAGGGCGAAAGCGCAATTTGGTAAAAGCGGATGGGTAATATGAATAAGCGTTTGAGCAACAGCTGCTTTAATTATGAGTTATGAATGATTAATGATGAGTTTGAGGATTACTTGTTTTGGAGCAAATAGCAAAAGGCCTCTTTCGAAGCAGAAAGAGGCCTTTTGTGTTGTTGTAAGGGGGATGACTAGCCAACCAGCTGGCCTTCAATTTTATCCATCAATACGCCCTTAGAAGTGACGCCAATTTGCTTGTCAACCACCTGGCCATCTTTAAAGATGAGCATGGTAGGTATGCTTCTGATCTGGAACCTGGCTGAAACTTGAGGGTTGCTGTCAACATCTACTTTGCCAATAACGGCTTTGCCTTCATAATCATAAGCCAACTCTTGCACAAGTGGCGTAATCATTTTACATGGCCCGCACCACTCGGCCCAAAAATCTACAAATACTGGTTTGTCGGTTGCAAGTACTTCTTCGAAGTTGCCGTCGGTTATTTCGATTGTTTTATCTTCCATGATCTGTTTATTATAATAATTTTTGGTGGTTCAACAATTACACGCAAATATATGCATTTAAGTTTCTGTGCGTAATGATGTTACAGGCATAACGGCATAAAATGTAAGCAATACGACTTTAGCCTTACAGCTGCCGGCCAATCAGGCTGATATGATTTGGTATTTTAACTCCTGCAGTTGTTCCAGCTCGTTTAGTAACTCAGTACTGGGGTTTACTTTGTAGCGGGTAGCGGTGGTGGCCACTTTCCACTGTTTTTCAGGGTCTACTATGGTAAACCGCAGCGGGCAGCTGCCAGGGTGTTTGTTTACAATATCTTCAAGCCGCATTACGGTTTCCATATCAATGTCATACAGGCTCAGGTTTACCGCTACGCCCTTACTCATTTTTTCTCTGATTTCGCTAAGCAGCTGTATTTGGTTTACCTTAAACTCCAACTCGCCATCGCCCCATTTGCGTGGGGTGGCGCTGCCCTTCAGAAACAGAAACTGGTCTTCAATGAAGTAGTTGCGGAACTGCACGTAATCATCAGAAAACAGAAAGAAGGTAAAACTGTCATTATAGTCTTCTAAGGTAAGCGTGCCGAATGGCTTGCCGTTTTTGGTGGTGCGGTGTGCCAGGCCAGATACAATACCACCAATGGCCACCTGCCCTTTGTGTTTAAGCTGGTCAAGGTCGCGCAGGTCGGCCAGGGTAGCGGTGCAGAAACTTTCCATCTCCAGCCTGAACTGGTCAAGGGGGTGGCCGGTGAGGTACAGGCCTACCACTTCTTTTTCTATTTGCAGTTTGCGTAGCTGGCCGTAAGGCTCCATGTAGGGCACTTTGGGCTTGGGTATTTCCATGCCACCAGCCCCGCCAAACAATGAGGTTTGGGCGCTTAGGGCTTCCTGCTGCTGGCGCTGGGCGTACTTAACCAGCTTTTCAATGAGGGTGCTGTCATTATCGGCCGCTTCAAGGTACTGGCGGCGGTGGTAATCAGGAAAACAGTCAAAAGCACCGCCCATGGCCAGGCATTCTAATGTTTTTTTGTTGACTTTACCCAGCTGTATGCGCTCCATAAAGTCATAAATGTCTTTATAGGGCCCTTTTTCTTTGCGTTCGTCAATAATATGGCTTACGGCCGCTTCGCCAGCCCCTTTGATGGCCCCCAGGCCAAACCTGATTTGGCCGGTGTTGTTTACCATAAAGTTTACGCCAGATTCGTTCACGCTGGGGCCCAGCACTTTTATGCCCTGCGACTTACACTCTTCCATAAAGAAGGTTACCTTCTCAATATTGCTCTGGTTGTGTGTCAGTACCGAGGCCATATACTCTGCCGGGTAGTGGGCTTTGAGGTAGGCCGTATGGAAGGCCACCACCGAGTAACAGGTAGAGTGTGATTTGTTAAAGGCGTAGGCGGCAAAGGCTTCCCAGTCTTTCCATACCTTTTCTGCCACCTTGGGGTCATGGCCACGCTCTTTGCAGCCGTCAATGAACTTGGGCTTGAGCATGTCAATGATTTCCTTCTTCTTTTTACCCATGCCCTTTCTAAGGCTATCGGCCATACCTTTGGTAAAGCCTGCCAGCTTTTGTGACAGCAGCATTACCTGCTCCTGGTACACAGTAATGCCATAGGTTTCGGCCAGGTACTCTTCCATATCGGCCAGGTCATAGGTAATGGGCTCTTTGCCGTGCTTACGGGCAATAAAGTTGGGTATGTATTCAAGCGGCCCCGGGCGGTACAGGGCGTTCATGGCAATGAGGTCTTCAAACTTATCGGGCTTGAGGTTGCGCAGGTGCTTCTGCATGCCGGGGCTCTCAAACTGAAACGTGCCATTGGTATGGCCCCGCTGGTACAGCTCGTAGGTTTTGGTATCGTCAAGCGGTATATCGTCAGGCACAATTTCAACATTGTGCTTTTCTTTGATGTACTCAATGGCCGTTTTAATGATGGTGAGCGTTTTCAGGCCCAGGAAGTCCATCTTAAGCATACCGGCCGATTCTACCACGCTGTTGTCAAACTGGGTTACGCGCAGGCTCAATTCATCACCTTTATCTTTTGAAACCGAAACGGGTATGTAGTTGGTAATATCTGCCGGGGTAATAATTACACCACAGGCGTGTATGCCTGTGTTTCTTACAGAGCCCTCTAACACTTCGGCCTGCTTCAGTACATCGCCCCGCAGGCCGGGCTTGCGCTTTTCTGTTTCCAGCTCGGGCACCTCCTGGTAGGCCTTTCTCAGGGTAGTGCCGGGTTTTTCAGGTATGAGCTTGGCCAGGTCGTTGGCCTCGCCCAGGGGCAGCTCCATGACCCGGGCACTGTCTCTAATGGCTGATTTGGCAGCCATTGAACCGTAGGTGATGATTTGAGCTACTTGGTTTTCGCCATACTTATCTACTACCCACTTAATAATTCTGCCCCGGCCTTCGTCATCAAAGTCAATATCAATATCAGGTAGCGATACCCTGTCGGGGTTCAGAAAACGCTCAAACAGCAGGTCGTACTTAATGGGGTCAACATTGGTAATGCCAATACAGTAGGCCACAGCCGAGCCTGCCGCCGAGCCACGCCCCGGCCCAACTGATACGCCCATGTTGCGGGCCTCGTTGGTAAAGTCCTGCACAATAAGGAAGTAGCCAGGGTAGCCTGTGTTTTTAATGGTGGCCAGCTCAAAGTCAAGGCGCTCACTAATTTCTGCCGTAACAAGGCCATACCGTTTTTTGGCCCCTTCGTAGGTCAGGTGGCGCAGGTAATCATCTTCCGTTTCAAAGGGGGCGGGTATTTCAAACTTGGGCAGCAGCACATCGCGCTCAAGTTTGTAGGGCTCTACCTTGTCAAATATTTCAGTCAGGTTTTCAACGGCTTCGGGCAGGTCATAAAACAGCGTTTTCATTTCCTGCTGCCCTTTAAAGTAGTATTGCTGGTTAGGAAAGCCAAAGCGCTTGCCTTTGCCCCGGCCTATAGGGGTTGATTTTACCTCGCTTTCTTTAATGCACAGCAAAATGTCGTGCGCCTCGGCATTTTCACTGTTCAGGTAGTAGTTGCTGTGGGTAGCCACCACCTTTACGCCATACTTTTTGGCAAAGCCCAGCAGCACTTTATTGGCATGGTCTTCTTCAGGCAGGCCGTGGCGCTGCAGGCTTACATAGTAGTCATCACCAAAAATGCTGTGCCAGTATTGAAAGGCTTCTTCGGCCTGGTGCTCGCCCACGTTCAAAATCAGGTTGGGTACCTCGCCACTTAAGTCACCAGTAAGGGCAATCAGGCCCTCGCGGTGCGCTTCAATCAGTGCCTTGTCAATACGTGGGTATATGCCATAGTTACCCTCAGTAAAGGCCAGCGAGCTCAACTTGGCCAGGTTGTGGTAACCGGCCTTATTTTTGGCCAGCAGCACCTGTTGAAAGCGTTTGTCAGGATTGTCTTTGGTAAAGCGGGTTTTCTTGCGCTCTTCAGCCACAAAAAACTCACACCCCACAATGGGTTTTAGCTCTGCTTTAAGGGCTTCACGCACAAACTGAAATATGGCGTACATATTGCCCAGGTCGGTCAGGGCCACGGCAGGCATTTCTTCTTCCTTGGCCTTTTTTATGAGGGCCTTAATCTGGGTGGTGCTTTGCAGTACTGAAAACTGCGAGTGCACGTGCAGGTGAAAGTAGGGCGCTGTGATTTGGGCGGCAGCCTTGGCTTTATCGGCCTGGCTAATGCCCCTGCCAGTGCTTTCTTTTTTGGCAAAGTTGGCCTCGTCAAGCTTGGGCGGCTCGTATTTAATGTCTTTAACGGGGGTGCCGTCTTTGGGGGCAATAACACCCTCTACCAGCAGGCCAAAGAAACATTTTGAGGTGGCGTCAACATCATAGGCGGCATCGTGCGCATCGGCAAAGCCGGTGCCAAACAGCTTGGTGTGCAGCTCCGTCAGGGTAGGCCATTTGTAGCCGCCACCTCGCCCGCCCGGTATGGCGGTATATTCAGTGGCTTCGTCTTTGGTGTCGATCTTGCTGGTGGCCATAAAGGCCTGATCGTCTTGACTGGCCCTGATCAGTTCGGCACCAACAATATTGCGGTCAAAGTCAATGTTATGGCCAATAATGTGTTGGCTGCGGGCCACATCTGCCAGAAATACCTCAAGTACCTTACCCAGGTCGTGCCCCTCTTTCAGGGCCCTGTCTGTGCTGATGCCGTGTACTTTTTCGGCATTGTAGGGTATAGTAAAGCCCACCGGCTTTACAATAAAGTTGCCTCGGTTAATGAGGCCCCCTTTGCCGTCGTGTACCTGCCAGGCCAGCTGCACCAGGCGGGGCCAGTTGTTCAGGTTGGTGTGGGGTTGGTTGTAGCGTTGGGGTAAACCGGTGGTTTCAGTATCAAAAATTAAATACATGTAAGCAGCAGGGGTTTGTGGCGTTAGTAGTGCTTGTAAGCATGGCCAGGGTGGGCTTGACGGCACCAGCACACCACCCTGCCTTTTTGGTGGCTTTTTGGGGTAAGTGGCTGACTGTTAGTAAATACAATTGGGTAAGCCCTGGTTGGCTAAACAAATATAACGCCTTAAACCCGAAATATACATTGTCTCACCTATTCCAACCTCAATTAACTTCAAATCAGTGAAATGAATCAGTTTTTCGATTTTACCATAGCGCTGCTATGCCTTAACCGATAAAACAGCCTGATTTATTGTTACTTAAGGTCTCATAACGGTGTTTTAACGTATAATTCGGGTTAAACCCGGCCAGTAAAGCCCATATGTTTGGTATTTTTAGTACGTAGAGTGCTTGCTAATTGATTACCAGAAAGTTAAGGTAGTATTAATGAAGTGAAGCTTTGGGTGGTTTTTTAGGTAGTTAGTATATGTGTGTAGGGCTGTGCCCTGTAACCGTGACCTGTTTTGTTTTGTTGACACTTTTTTAGCCTTGCTTTTGGTTTGTTGTGGTTTTTAGGTAAGTTCCCTGACTTTGGTACTGAAAGTATAAGATAGTTTAGGCTTGTAGAAAATCACTATGAATTTCATAGCATTAATTGACCGTATTGAACTACTGAACAGCCAGTTGAGTATGCAGGCGCAAAAGGCTGTAAATAAGTACTTAACATTAAGGAACTGGCTTATTGGTTATTACATAGTAGAGTTTGAGCAGCATGGTGAAGAGCGCTCTGCCTATGGTGGCAGACTACTTAAAAGCATTGCTGATGAGTTAAAGATAAAAAATGCTACGGGGCTGTCAGAAACCAACTTGAAAGCATACAGGAGGTTTTATTTACTGTACCCTGGAATAAGTCAGACACTGTCTGACTTTTCTGATGATTCTGGAATAAGTCAGACACCGTCTGACATTTCCGATAATTCTGGAATAAGTCAGACACTGTCTGACTTTTCTGATGGTTCTGAAAAAAGTCAGACACCGTCTGAAACTTCTGGTGGTTCTGGAATAATTCAGACACCGTCTGAAGTTTCTGGTGGTTCTGAAAAAAGTCAGACAGTGTCTGACAAATTGATGCTGCCCAAGATAAGCGATGGGGTGAATGTATTATTTGCAGATGAGCGTGTGCGTTTGGCAGGTAAGTTAGTGGATTCACTTTCGTTTTCGCACATTACTTTGCTTATAGCTATTGAGGATGAACTTGCCCGTACTTTTTATGCCGTAGAGGCGATAAGAGGTACTTGGTCTTACAGAGAGTTAAAACGTCAAATATCAAGTTTACTTTATGAGCGGTCAGGCATATCTAAGCAGCCTGATATTACAATTAACCAAATGATGCGTGATCCATTTACTGGTGAACCGCAGGGGTTGGTAAAAGATGTTTACACATTTGAGTTTTTGGGGCTACCAGTGAAAGATGCTGTAGAGGAGTCTGCTCTGGAGACTGCTTTGTTGGATAACCTGAGGGAGTTTATTCTGGAGTTGGGGGAAGGGTTTTGTTTGGAGGGAAGGCAAAAGCGGATATTAATAGGTGGGGAGTATTACTTTATTGATCTGGTGTTTTACCACCGTTTGTTGAAGTGCCATGTACTGGTTGAGCTTAAAGTAGATTCATTTACGCATGCCAATGCCGGGCAGTTAAATACCTACTTGAATTATTATAAACATGAAGTAAAGCTGCCTGATGATGCCGACCCCGTTGGTATATTGATGGTTACAGATAAGAATGATGCATTGGTAAAGTATGCTACTGCTGGTATGGATGAGAATTTGTTTGTAAGCCAGTATAAGTTGAAGCTGCCAGAGCCAAAACAAATAGAAGCTTTTATAAGGCAAGAGTTAACGCGCCTTTAATTAAACGGAATGTAAACCACCAGTTTGGTTTCAAAAAAGGGGTCAGTAAAGTAGTCAGTGAGGGGGTAAAGTTTGTGGCGGCGTTTGGTTTCAGCCAGTTCGTCATTTAAGTCGCCACCTTTTAAATAGAGCAGCCCGTTGGCTAAAGTATGCTGGTGGTTGGTTTTTACTTTGCCTTTTACCCATTGTAAAAAAGGCTTAAGGCGCGTTACGGCGCGGCTTACTATAAAGTCATACTTCTGCTTCAACTGTTCGGCCCTGATTTGCTGGCCGGTAACGTTGGTTAGCCCCAGCCCCTCGGCCACAGCATTGACTACTGTAATTTTTTTGCCAATAGAGTCAACCAGGTGAAACTGGGCTTCAGGATAAAGAATGGCCAGCGGTATGCCCGGAAAGCCCCCGCCCGTGCCCACATCTAATACGTGTGCCCCTGGCTGAAAGGCCATGACTTTGGCAATACCCAGTGAGTGCAACACATGCCTGAGGTACAGGGTGTCAATATCTTTACGCGAAATAACGTTTATACGGCTGTTCCAGTCAGCATAGAGCGCATACAACTGCTCAAACTGCTGGCGCTGAGTAGGCGAGAGGTCAGGAAAATGATCAAACACCAGCTGTGCGGTGGGGGTCATGCGCTGGTGCGGTTAAATATGTTCTTTTTTGTTTTTAACCAGGTCGTACATCAGCTCACGGGCGCGGTGCAGTTGAGCCTTGACGGTGCCTAGCGGGGCGTCAAGCTCCTGGGCAATTTCATCGTAGCTCAATTCCTGAAAGTACCGCAGGCGCACCAGGCGCTGGTATTTGGCCGGCAGCTTGGTTACAAACATTTGTATAAGCTCGCGCTTTTGGCTTTTAATAGTTTCTTCCTGGGGGTCGGGGTTTTTGTCTTCAATATCAATATTGACCGACTCGCCATTGTCATCTTTATAAGAGGTGTTGAGGCTAAAGGTTTCCAGCCTTTTTTTACGTATAAAGTCAATGGAGTTGTTGGTGGCAATGCGAAACAGCCAGGTACTGAAGGTAAAGTCTTTTTTGAATTTATGCAGGTTTCGAAATGCTTTGGCAAACGCTTCAATGGTTAAATCTTCAGCGTCGTCAACATTACGGACCATTTTTAAGATCATATGGTATACCGGCTTTTTGTAGCGGTCCATCAATTCAGCATAGGCCGACTCATTATTTCGCCTGGTGGCCTCATCAATAAGGTCAAAGTCTTTAAGTGCCTTTTCTGAAAACTGTTTATTTGTTAAATCCATCTAACTCTTTTTGATAATAGGGTAATAGAGCCAAAAACCAAATAGTATACCGCATACAACAGGTCCATAACAGGTAATAACCAGACATTTAGCTTATCGCCCAGCTTTATGGCAGCAGGTATAAAAACAGCATACAACAAAACGATCCTAAACAACAAACCGCCAAATACCATGTATGGTTCCGTGCCTTTGATAGCTAAAATAGTAAAACAAATCCAAAATGTTAACTGTGTCAGTACCAGTAAGCCCAAAATGAATCTGCTTGTTGGTGTATAGTATTTGCCAATGTGCAGGTGTCGTTTCTTCTGCCTGAAATAGGCTATAAAATTTGTTTTTGGCAGCGAAAAAACAATACTTTCTTGTCCAATGGCAATTTGCGTGTTTTTACGGTTGCCGTATTTGTTTACAAACAGGTCGTCGTCGCCTCCGGTAAGATGTTGGAACTTATTGAAGCCTTTTACCTTCATAAACAGGCTTTTACGGTAAGCCATGTTGCGACCTACCCCCATGTAAGGTTTACCTGCAATTGCCATTGATAAATATTGTATACCGGTAAACAGGGTCTCAAACCGAATGAACTGATTAAGCAAACCAGGCTTTTTTTGGTAGGGCGAGTAACCCAGAACTATATTGGTTTGGCTGCTGTCAAAGCCCTGAGCCATATTTGCTACCCAGTGCTGGCTGTTGGGGCGGCAGTCGGCATCAGTCAGTAATATCTGGTCATAATTGGCTGCTTTTACAGCCATAGTAATGCCAAACTTTTTGCCGTGAATGTGCTCAGGCACATGGTTTATGTGTACTGGTTTTAACAAAGGGTTGTTGGCCGCTTCGGCCAGCAGCAGGTCGTGGGTGCCATCGTGCGAGCGGTCGTTGACTACAATTATTTCAAACAGCTCATACTTTTGTTGGTACAGCAAGGGCAGTAGTGCTTTCAGGTTGGCCTCTTCATTATGGGCGCAAACTACAATGCTAATGCCCTTGGCCTGGTTGGGCGGGTTTGGGGTAGGTGGTTTTTTATAAAAGGCCAGGCGTAAAAACAGGAACAGGTCATAGCTGGATCGAACAGCCAATGCCCCTAAAAATACCGCCCACAGCAACAGGTCAACACTCATGCAATGAATAAGAAAGATTATGCGCGCGCAAAGATAGGGGCAAATGCAATTATTAACACAGAAAGTCTATTTTTGTGCTCGATTTGAAGCAGTTGACATTTAACATATCGGCCACAGACAAGCAGAGCAATGCCAGAACAGGGGTGTTGACTACTGCGCATGGCACTATACAGACCCCTATTTTTATGCCTGTGGGCACGGTAGGGTCAGTAAAAGCTGTGCACCAGCGAGAATTGCAGCACGATATTTGTGCAGAGATTATACTGGGTAATACGTACCACCTTTATTTGCGGCCCGGGCTTGAGGTTTTGCAAAAGGCTGGCGGTTTGCATGCATTTAATGGGTGGCAGCGCCCTATTTTGACTGATAGTGGCGGGTACCAGGTGTATTCGCTGGCTGCCAGTCGTAAAATAACCGAACAGGGTGTCACCTTTCAGTCGCACATTGACGGCTCACGCCATACGTTCACCCCCGAAGGGGTAATGGATATACAGCGGCAGATTGGCGCTGATATTATGATGGCTTTTGACGAGTGTACGCCCTGGCCCTGCGAGCTGGGCTATGCGCGTGACTCAATGCATATGACGCACCGCTGGCTGCAACGCTGTATTGACCGGTTTGATGCCACCGAGGGGCATTACGGGTATTACCAAACGTTGTTCCCCATTGTGCAGGGCAGTACGTACAAAGATTTGCGCGTGCAAAGTGCCGAAGCCATTGCCAGCCATGAACGGCCCGGCAATGCTATTGGAGGCCTTTCAGTAGGCGAGCCCGCAGAAGAGATGTATGCCATGACCCAGCTGGTATGTGGCATTTTACCTGCCGATAAGCCCCGTTATTTAATGGGGGTGGGCACACCAGCCAATATTTTGGAGTGTATTGCCCTGGGCATTGATATGTTTGATTGTGTTATGCCTACCCGCAATGCCCGGCATGGTATTTTGTATACCACCGAGGGCATTATAAATATAAAGAATGAGCGGTGGAAGGATGATTTTAGCCCCGTTGATGCCGGCCTGGGGGGCTATGTCAGTACTGCTTATACCAAGGCCTACCTGCGGCACCTGATGGTGAGCAAAGAGCTGCTGGGGCCGCAGATTGCCAGTATTCATAACCTGACCTTTTATTTGTGGCTGGTCAGGGAGGCCCGCAAACAAATTGAGGCAGGCACTTTTGGTACCTGGAAAGACCGTATGGTAACCAGGCTGATGGAACGAAGATGAATGATTGTAAGCTATGAAAATTGTTGATAAGTACATTCTCAAAAAGTTTTTAACCACATATGTGTTTGTGGTTTTTATTCTGGTAGCCGTGGTGGTGGTGATTGATATTACCGAGCGGAACGATAAGTTCATTAAGCACGACCTGAGCTTTAATGAAATACTGCCGTATTACTTATCGTTTATGCCTTACATAGCCAACCTGATTACGCCTATTACTACTTTTATTGCGGCTATTTGGGTTACGGCACAGCTGGCCCGCCGCAGTGAGATTATTGCCATACTGGCCAGCGGCATTAGCTTCCCAAGGTTAATGTTACCTTACCTGTATGGTGGTATTATTATAGGTATACTGAGCTTTTTTATGAATGGCTATATTATACCCAACGCCAATAAAACACGGGTGGCGTTTCAGATACAGTATTTTGAACGGCCCTTTTATTTTCAAGACCGCAATATTCATATAAAGGTAGCGCCAGAGTCGTACGCGTATATGGAAAGCTACAATACCTCTGCCAAGGCCGGTAACCGGTTTACGCTGGAAACCGTTCGCGACAACCGCCTGTACGAAAAGCTGTATGCCCGGCGCATTGTGTGGGATACGGTAGGTAATAAGTGGAACCTGAAAGGCTGGATATTGCGCACCTGGGAAGAGGGCAGCCTGACTGAACGGGTAACGCAAGGGCGAGAGATGGACACCACCCTGGCCATTACACCCGATGATTTTAAGAGTACGTATGGCCTGCAGGAAACGCTGAATAATACCGAGCTGAACACTTTTATATCACAACTGCAGGCCCGCG
>CAZXTW010000126.1:0-11288 GCA_964643525.1 uncultured Roseivirgaceae bacterium | reverse complement strand
ACCCTATGGCAGCAGTACACGCCCAAAATAGCCTTTTGAACGGCAGCTGCCTTTGGCGTAGTTGCCGCTGCAGTATTTTTTCTGCTCTTTTTCATTAAGCCACAAAAGCCGGCACCCTCACTATAATACAGTAAAATCTTATTTATTTAACGAGACTAATCAATCAATCAACAATTTCTGTTGATTATGAAGAGGCAGGCTGTTAACTTTCAACCATTATTGAATCAATAAAGGTCTTACAATAACCAAATAGCGGTATATGAAAAGAATACTTGTAGTGATAGTAATCATCTTGCTTGCAGTCAATGGGTGGTTTACTTTTCAAAACTACCGCCGCACCAGGGTGCCTGGTTATTTTGAGTACCAGCTGGCTGATAGTGTTGATGCCAACTATTATGATGCTACCCTGCTGGGCACTTACTACAGCAAAGCCTATGAAGCCGGGCGCCTGGCCCGCGAGCTGTGGCACAATTATGGCGTTGATATTCATTTTTACAGTAAGGAAGCTGGCAGCCACCAGGCTGCTTTCAAGCACCACCAGCAGCTGTATACCGAGCTGAAGGTAATCGAGGCCAAATTCAGGCGCTCTTTACTGCTAAAGCAGCAAGGCCTTACCAATGCTGAAATTGCACAAATTGACCAGCAGGATATTGCCCAGCGTATGTTGCCCTATTATAAAAGCACCTTTTTGTTAGGCAGTACTGAAGGTGACCGAAGCCAGGGGGTGTATACCCTGCAGGGCATGCTGTTGCAACGCGGCTATGAAATGCCGCACGATGGCGTGTTTGGTTCAGAGACTGACGCGGCGCTCAGGGCCTTTCAAACAGCCGAAGGCCTGTATGCTTCTGGCCAGCTTGACTCATTGACCCTAATCAAACTTTTGAACTTATAACGACTCTATAAATAACGACTATGAGCACACCAAACGATAAAGACATGACCAAAGAGGGGGGCAAGGCAGAAGCTGCACCCGCTAAACTGGCTGACGTACAACGCATTGATGCCATCAAAGAGCTGATCTTTGGTGAAAATATGCAGGAGTATGACGCAGAGTTTAAGGATGTTAAAGACCTGATTGCCAAAACCAAACAAGAGCTAACCGACCAGCTGGAAAAAGCACGTGAGGGGCTAATTAACGATATTGAACAGCTGCGCGCCAATATGAATGAGCAGTTAGATGAACTGCGCAAAGACACCGACAACCGCATTTACGACCTGCAGGATGCTAAGGCCGACCGCCGCGACCTGGGTAAAATGCTGCATGAAGTGGCCGATAAACTAGAAGCCTGAACCAGCCATGGCCAGTAACGACCGGTTTGAAGTTCTAAAAGATTTACTGCTGCGTGAAGATGTAGCCGATCGGAATGACCTGCGCCAAAAAGTAGAAACCCTGAATGAGCAGCTAAACCAGCGCGAAAAGCTGGAGCTGCGTGTTGACCCCATCATTAAAGACCGCATTGATTACCTGAGGCAGCACTTTCCTGAACTGTTTGGCCCTGTAATTACAGATGCCATCAAGATGCAGATTAAAGATGCACAAGATGAAGTTGTTGAGGCCCTGTACCCTGTAATAGGCAAGCTCATCAGGCGGTACATCCAGATGGAAATCGAAAAGCTTTCAGAGCGTATAGACGAACAAATAAACCGCACATTCTCTTGGGAGTGGTGGGAAATAGTTATCAAATCATGGTTTGGCGGGCCTAAACCCGGTGAAGTAATGCTGCGCAATGCAGCGGCCACCCCACAAATTGAAGAGGTATATGTAATACACCAGGAATCGGGCCTGTTGGCAGGGTATTACAGCAAAAACAGCCATCTTGACCAGGATATGATTGCAGGCATGCTTACCGCCATCAAAAGCTTTGTGAGTGATGCCTTTGGCCAGGGCGAGCAAGATTTGCAGATGATAGAATATGATCATTACAAAATTTTTCTAAAGCATTATAAATCTTTTTACATTGCCGTTGTAATCAGCGGTGCCATGACCAGGGCTTTTCAGTCTGACCTTGACGAAACAGTCAATGACTTTGCCAACCGCATATTGTCAGAACAAAAACAAACGGCAGTTGAAGAGGGACTGTACTCTGCTAAGCTAGAGTCGTTTTTCACTGCCTTCAAAGTTGATGATCACAAAAAAAGTAATCCTGCTGGGTAGATACGGCGTGGGCAAAACATCCCTGATACGCCAGTTTGTGCATCAGCAATTTTCAGAGCAATACCTTACCACCATAGGGGTTAAAATAGATAAAAAAGTTATTGAGGTAAACGGGGCCACCATGACCATGATTATATGGGATATTGCTGGTGAAGATAAGATGCAAAAGGTGCCGCCATCGTACAAACTGGGTTCGCATGGGGTACTGTATGTAGTTGACCTTACCCGGCCTGCCACCTACCAGGATCTGGAGCAGGAGCTATTAACGATTCAAACGCTGGTAAAGAACGCCCCTATTTTACTTTTGGGTAATAAAAGTGATTTGCTTGATGCCCAGGAGGTGCAACGCGTAACCAAAGAGATGGGCAGAGACGACCTGATACTGACCAGTGCCAAAACCGGATTTCAGGTAGAAATGGCTTTCCAGGCTTTGGGTCAAAAAATGCTGCAATGAATCAATCATCACTCAGGTGGCAGTGGGCCAACCAAAAAAGTCATCTGGTCTTGTTTAACCAGCAGGGCATGTGCCTGCATTCAGAAGGTGACTTGCTGCCCACCAAAAGTGGCCTTTCAGTTTATGATGAATACCCCTTTGTAGCCAGCCTGCATGATGTACTTTGGGCCCCAGAGGCCCAGCTGCCGCTAAGCTTTCAGTGCATTGAACTCCATGCTATAGCCGAAAAGCGTTATTTTGATTGCGTATTTGAAGCCGACCCTGCCACCGGGCAGCGGGTTTGGCTGCTGTTTGATTTTACTGAGCATTACACTTACGTAGCATCCATCCAGCAAGAGCGTAACCTCTCACAAATACAGCAGGAGTTTTTAGAAATACAACAGAAAAACGCTGAGCTTGAGCGTGAACTGCTTGAAATAAAAAATGAAGAGCTGGTAAGGCAGCAGGCTTTCCGTACCCAGCTTTTTGCTGGCGTTAGTCATGAAATTCGTACGCCAGTGCAGAGCATTATTGGGCTAACCAGCTTAATTGACAATAAAAACCTTAGTGTAGAGCAACTTGAGCAACTCAAAGCCATACAATATGCTGGCCGCCATTTGGGGGCCATTGTGCAGGATGTGCTTGATATGGCTCACCTCGAGGCGGGTACTATTAAACTGCAGCAGGCCGCTTTTTCATTACACGAGGTTTGCCACGGGGTAATACAAAGCTTTCAGTACCAGGCCAGCCAGAAAAAACTTTCTGTAACCTGGCAAACTGAACAGGTGCTGCCAAGTGCACTTAATGGTGATGCCACGCGGGTAGCTCAAATCTTATTTAACGTAATAGGCAACGGCATTAAGTTTACCCAAAAAGGTGGGGTAACCCTGTATGTAGATGCCATCAAACTAACTGCGGGGCAGTACCGCGTTAACTGTAAAGTAAAAGACACCGGGCAGGGCATTAGGCCCGATATGGTGAACAAAATATTTGAACCCTTTAAGCAAGACAGTGCCGGTGAAGCGGCAGGGGGCACAGGCTTGGGCTTGCATGTAACCAAAAAGCTGCTCAACCTGATGGAGGGTGATATTAGCATTGAAAGTACCTCTGACGTGGGCACCACGGTAAGCTTTCATTTTTTTGCGTCAAGTAGCCAGCCACTTGTAACGCCAAAAGCTAAAAAGCCAGAGCCAGAACGTGTGCTTGAAGTATTACTGGCAGAAGATGATGACATGAGCCGGCTGGCAGTAGCCGGCATCTTAAGGCGGGCAGGCCATAGGGTTACGGTAGCTCAAGATGGCATGGAAGCCCTTGAGGCACTGTCAAGGCACAGCTTTGACCTTTGCCTTATAGACAACCAGATGCCGGGCATGACGGGTATTGAGGTTTTGCATGCCATTGCTGCCAAAACCGGCGTAAAATCAAATGCCGGTACCATTGCTTTGCTCAGTGGCGACCCCGTAGAACTTAGTGAGGTAGAGCATTTAGGGGTGGCCCAATGTTTGTTAAAGCCCGTTACACCAGACAGGCTGCTTACCCTGTTAAACGCTTTGTTGTAAACTAACAATGGCCTCTTGTTGTACACAAGAGGCCATTGCTAAGCATGTGCCCGGTTATTAATACAAAAAGGCCAGGGCAGTTTGATCTCCACTGGTAAAGGGGCGGTCAGTACCGTCAGAGCAGGCAAGCATCCATGAGCCAGCCTCGGGGCCAGTAGGTGTGCCAGGAATGTAGTTGGCGCCAACGCCACCATCGCCTTCATTATCAGTAGCACCGCCGCAGCTAAAGCTTCTGTCCATATAATCAGTATGGCGCATACCAATGCAATGGCCCATTTCGTGGGCAATAGTAGTAGTAAGCGCGCCCAGGTCAGTTACATTGTTGTAAAACGCGGTAGTTAACTGTATTTGGTTAAACGGGTCGCCACCAGCAGTAGGAAAGCCGGCAGAGCCTAAGATGCCAAAAAAGCGGTACCACCAGGGTGAAGGTACAATGCTAATGTCTGCTGCTGACGCGCTGGTTACTCGTGCAAATGTAAGCTGCAGGCTTTCTGCATTGTAGCGGGCAATAGCATTGTCAGTAGCAGTAAAATACTGGCTCTGAAAGCTGCCACTCACAAATACATTAATGGTTCTGGGCAGGCCAGTTACCAGGTTGGTGGTGCTGTAATGCTCTTCTGTAATGCCTTTACCCTGGCCAATGTTGTTCAGGTCGTCAAAGCCAATAAAAATATCGCGCTCAACAATGTAGCCATTGTCAACACCAATTACTGGCATATCTACCGTATTAAAACCAAGGCTGTTCAGCTTGTCAATCACATCGGCCGGTACGGCATCTGGCTCAGGCTGATTTGGGTTTACTTCATCTTGTGTGCTACAGGCAAAAAATACCATGCCGCACATGGCCAATAGGGCCATTGCTTTAAATAAGGTCTTCATAATAAATAATTGTTATTTGGTTGAAACAGTTGCTTAAATATCTGACTTATATTCTATAAAAGCAATAAATACATAGTAACACAGTCAAATACGAAATAAAGTTGTGTTTAATTCCTTATTTAGCTGTTAAATCTTATTTTCAGTGCTGAGGGGCCTGCTAATTAGCAAATAAATAACTGTTAGTTGGGCTGGGTGCGGATTTGAATATAGAGGTGATGGTGTTATCAGGCGCCTTACTTTATTATTGTTATGTCAATAAAAAAAGCCCTGCTTCACCAAAGCAGGGCTTTTTTAGTTTCAACCAGAGGTGCACTAGGCACCAAAACAACAATTAACTATTAAGAAGACACATCAAAGATGCAACTTCGTTGCAATATACAAATACCCCTGGAATATCCGCAACATTGTTGCATTTAATTGTTGCCCATTCTAACAGAAACCCTTCGGGCACACAACCCAATGAATTATTATTTCGTAAATTGCAACAATGAAAATTGCCGAAGAACAACAAAGCATTCTTAAAAAAGCAGGTCTGAAAAATACCAGCATCAGGCAGCAAATATTGGGTGTGTTTATGCAACATAGTTACGCCCTTTCGTACAATGATATAGAGCGCATTATTGACGAAACGCTCGACAAGGTAAGTGTGTACCGCACCTTAAAATCCTTTGAGGAGAAAGGGCTGATACATAAAATTATTGATGACAGTAACCAGACCAAATATGCACTATGTGCCGACAGTTGCTCTGACCACAGCCATCATGATAGCCACGTACATTTTAAATGCCAGAACTGTGGCTACACCTTTTGCCTTACCGACTATAAAATACCTACCATGAGCCTGCCAGAGGGCTACCTGGCCAATGATATTTCAATGCTGGTACAGGGGCTATGCGTAACCTGTAATGGGTAGCAACCATGTTGAATAAACTTGTACGTTGGTTTTTCAGACTGCTTGGGGCTGTATTTTTGTTGTTGCTATTGCTTGCCGCAATTGTATTATTAACCAATGTAAATGCCCGCCAGCCATTAGATGTAGTTCAGGGCATGCCGGTTTATCAAAAAATGGAAGGGGTGTTTACGGTTGCAGATGTTGACAGCCTTAAAGCACTTTATGGTAACAATAAACAATTACCACAAGGCTATGAATTACAAGCCTTATTGGCCCTGTCTTATTACCCCGAGCTAAAAAACGTAACCATTTCTTTTGAACTGGTGCCAGATGGCGCCCCTATGGAGTCAAACTTTAACTTTGCTACCTTACTGGGGCCAGCCAAAAACAGGCACTACCGCATATTACTCAATAATGGCCAGGAAGCTATGCTTGACCCCATTCTGTTGCGTAACCTGCCCTTTGATGCCCAGGTTGGTATTTTGGCCCATGAACTGGGCCACACAGTATATTACCACCAGCTATCATTATTTGGTATTGGCAAGTGGGGGCTTATGTATGCCCTGTATGATGATTTCCGGGCCACCCATGAGCGTAGCACAGACCTGGTGCCTGTAGTAAGAGGGGCCGGCTGGCAAATACACCATTATGCAGCTTATGTACGTACCGGCCCCGGTATGGAAAAGTTTTATCAGGAAGCTAGCCAATTCATTGATAAGTACTACATGACCCACCATGAAATCATGGCCCAAATGGTTACCACCGGGCTATACCCAACAGCCACTAATTAGTTGCCTTTAAAGGCTGGCTTGCGTTTTTCTAAAAAGGCTGTTGTACCCTCTTTATAATCATGGCTGTTGCCTGCTATTTCCTGACAATAGGCCTCGTATTCCAGCATTTCGTCCAGGGTAGCATGCTGTGATTTGTTCAGCATCTTTTTCATAAGCCCAATAGCTTTAGTAGGGGCTTGCGCATACCAGGCTGCTTCCTGTTGCACCACCTCGTCAAGCTGCTCGGCAGGCACTACCCTGTTAATCATGCCCCATTCAAGTGCCTGGGCGGCACTTACCTTGCGGCCCTTGGTGGCCAGTTCAAATGCCCGGTTGCTGCCTACTACACGGGGTAAAAAGTAAGAGGCGCCTGAGTCAAGCACCAAGCCAATGTTTACAAAGGCTTCAATCAGTGTGGCATGCTCAGCTGCAATAATTACATCGCAGGCCAGTGCCAATGAGCAGCCAGCCCCGGCCCCCACACCATTTAGCTTGCAAATAACCGGCTTGGGCATATTGCGTACCCCTTTAATCATAGGGTTGTAGCGCTTCAAAACTGACTCTTTAAATGAGCGGCTGGGGTCTTCAGAGGCTGCCTTCAGGTCCTGGCCAGAACAAAATGCCTTACCAGCGCCAGTAATAACTACGCAGCGCACCTGGCTGTCTTTATTGGCCTTTTTTAACGCGTCAATCAATTCAAATGAAAGCGCGTTATTAAAAGCATTGTAAACCTCCGGGCGGTTTAAAGTAATGGTAGCAATGCCTTCCTGTAAATCGTAAATAAGGTTTTCAAACATGGTATGTATGTTGTTTATTTTATGCAAATAGCATGATGCCACCCCAGCTCACAAAAAAACCAACAAGTGCGCCAAGGCCCACTTCTTTTGGGGTGTGGGCGTTCAAATACAACCTGGAGGTCATCACCAGGCCAGCAATCAAAAACGAGTAAATTACCGGCACGCGCAGGCCCGAGCCAGGGTACTTAAATGCCAAAGCCACCAGCATGCCTACAAGCCCCATTACTGAGGCGGCATGCACGCTTACCTTAAACCACAACGTAATCAGAGCCAATAGCACAACATTTACCGTCATAGCGGCAAAAATAACCGTAAGCAGTGGGTTAATATTGTCATTCAGGCCAAACATAAAGGCTGTGATGGTGTAAAATATTGAAATGAACAAGAAGGGGCCCAGCCGGTCGCGGCGGTTTTCAAGCTCAATAGAACCCACCATTGAGCTGTACTTAAATGAAATAATGCTCAACAGCGGTATAATGCAGGTGGTAATGGCTATAGCAAACAATAAATACCGAAATGAACCTTCAGAGATAGGACTCAGTACAATTGGAGCTTGAAAGTAAATAATTAAAAACAGAAAAGTAGGCATCAGTAGCGGATGCACCACTAGTGATACCAAATACATAAACACTCTCACTACAACTCCTTCCTTAACCTGGCCACTGGTAAGTTAAGCTGCTCGCGGTATTTGGCCACTGTACGGCGTGCAATATTATATCCTTTGCCCTTTAACAGCTTTTCCAGCTTATCGTCAGAGAGCGGCTTCTTTTTATCTTCCTGGTCAATCAATTGCTTCAATACATTTTTTACCTCCCGGCTGCTTACATCTTCGCCGCTTTCGGTGGCAATACCTTCTGAAAAGAAATACTTTAACAGGTAAATCCCAAACTCGGTTTGCACACTTTTTGAATTGGCCACGCGAGACACAGTTGAAATATCCATGCTTATCTCATTGGCAATATCTTTCAAAATCATGGGCTTTAGCTTGCTCTCATCGCCTTCAAGAAAAAAATCATACTGGTAATTAATAATTGCCCGCATGGTGTTCAGTAAGGTATGCTGGCGTTGTTTGATGGCATCAATAAACCACTTGGCGGCATCAAGCTTTTGTTTTACAAAGCTTACCGTTTCTTTCAGCTTTTTATCTTTCTTATTGCTTTTGCTGTAGCTGTCAAGCATTTCAGAATAAGAGCGGCTAATCTTTAACTCTGGTGCATTGCGTGAGTTCAGGCTCAGCTCTAATTTGCCATTGTTGTTTGCCAGAATAAAATCAGGTATTACATACTGCGTTTTTACTGCCCCGCCTGCGCTGCTGCCCGGTTTGGGGTTCAGCTTGGTAATCATGGCTACAGCATCTTTCAGCTGGTCTTCATCTTCTAACGAAAGCTTTTTAATAATCTTATCGTAATGCTTTTTGGTAAACTCATCAAAGCATTGCTCTAAAATCCTGATGGCTGTATGTGCCGTAATATCAAACTCGTCTTTGCGGCGTAGCTGTATCAATAAGCACTCGCGCAGGGTACGTGCCCCAATGCCGGGTGGGTCAAACTCCTGAATGCGCTCCAGCACCTCTTCAATCTCTTCAAGGGTGGTTTCTATATTTTGCGAAAACGCCAAATCATTAATGATGGCTTCCAGCTCACGGCGTACATACCCATCGCTTTCAATACTGCCAATCAGCTGCATACCTATCAGGTGCTGCCGGTCGTTCAGCTGTAAATAACCCAGCTGGGCCATTAACTGCTCGTTCAGTGATGAGCTTACTGCTATAGGCAGTTCTTTGTCATCATCATCAGGATTTGAGCCATCGCCCTGCATCTTATACCCGCTGTAATCGTCATCTTGCAGGTAATCTTCTACATTAATATCATCCTCACCACTGTCTCTATCAGCCTCATCCAGGGTGTTGGCCTCCAGGTCATCTAGGCTGTTATCGTCGTCTTTGCCTTCTTCTAAAGCAGGGTTGGCCTCCAGTTCCTCTTCAATGCGCGTCTCCAGCTCGGCAGTAGGCACCTGCAACAGTTTAATGAACTGTATTTGTTGCGGTGACAGCTTTTGCCCTAGCGTCTGGGTCAGACCAAGTTTCTGCATGCTTTACTTAATAAAAAATGTTTAATAGTGCTGTGCTTCCAAATTTAGGATAAATCCGCCAATCTTTGATAAAAAGGGCAAAATATCGTTTTTTTGCACACGTTTTGCCGGGCTACACGCCTGCTAAAAAAGGCGCCTGGCACCATTATACAATACTAGTTTATGCGGCAAGTGCCGCATCAATCAAACGTAAAAATGACAAAGAGAACCAAAATCATTGATTTACTTCAAAGTGACCGGCACATCGGCACTGAAGTACTTGTGAAAGGTTGGGTACGCCACAAACGGGGCAGCAAAAATGTGGTATTCATTAATCTCAACGATGGTTCTACAATCAATAACCTGCAGGTAGTAACCTTTGAAGAGCAGGCAGGGCCTGAGGCCATGAAGCTCATCAACACCGGTGCCTGCATTGCAGCTACGGGCCAGCTGGTCGCGTCACAGGGTGGTGGCCAAAAGGTAGAGCTACAGGCTACTGCTGTAGAAGTACTGGGCGCAGCCGACCCGGATACCTACCCCATACAGCCCAAAAAACATAGCCTGGAGTTTTTGCGTGACAACGCCCACCTCAGGCCGCGCACCTCTACCTTTAGTGCAGTGCTAAGGGTGCGCCATGCATTGACTTATGCCGTGCACCACTTCTTTAACCAGAAAGGCTTTATACACCTGGCTACCCCAATTATAACCGCAGCCGATGCTGAGGGCGCTGGCGAAACTTTTCGGGTTACTACTTTTGACCCGCAAAGCCCACCGCTTGATGAGCACGGCAAGCCTGACTTTAAAGAAGATTTCTTTGGCCGAGAAACCAATCTGACAGTTTCTGGCCAGCTGGAAGGTGAGCTGGGGGCCATGGCCATGGGCGATATTTATACGTTTGGCCCTACTTTCAGAGCCGAAAACTCTAACACCACCCGCCACCTGGCTGAGTTCTGGATGATGGAGCCCGAAATGGCGTTTTATGATTTGAACGATACCATGGACCTGGCAGAAGAAATGCTCAAGTACCTCATTAGCTATGCCCTTGAGCATTGTGCTGATGATTTGGCGTTTCTGGAGCAGCGGCAGGCCGATGAAGACAAAACCAAGCCAAAAGAACAGCGCCAGGAAATGAGCCTGACAGAAAGGCTGCGCTTTGTAGTTGACAACAACTTTCAGCGCATTACCTACACTGAGGCAATTGATATTTTGCGTAACTCTAAGCCAAACAAGAAAAAGAAGTTTGCCTTTGTGATTGACCAGTGGGGGGCCGACTTGCAGTCAGAGCATGAGCGCTTTCTTGTTGAAAAGCACTTTAAAAAGCCCGTAATTATTAGTGACTACCCGGCGGCCATTAAATCGTTTTACATGCGTATGAATGAAGACGGTAAAACCGTGGCGGCCATGGATATTCTATTCCCTGGTATTGGTGAAATTGTAGGTGGTTCGCAACGTGAAGAGCGCCTGGAGCATTTAACCAGACGTATGGATGAAATTGGCATTAGCCAGGAAGAGATGTGGTGGTACCTTGACAGCCGGCGCTTTGGCACTGCCCCACACAGCGGGTATGGCCTGGGCTTTGAGCGTATGATCCAGTTCGTTACGGGCATGGCCAATATCCGGGATGCAATTCCATTTCCAAGGACTCCAGGTAATTGCGAGTTTTAGCAATTGATTATCCCCTACCAAAGGTCATTTCGACTTTAGGAGAAATCTACCTCTTGTTTTTCTAATAC
>CAZXTW010000125.1:0-11294 GCA_964643525.1 uncultured Roseivirgaceae bacterium | reverse complement strand
CAGAATTACCGATGCCAGCAAAAGGCCCTACCTGCGGCTTGATACGGCCGGGCGGTTGCACATTAAGCATACGGCCACCCTCTTAAATGGCGACCCCATTACCAACAACATACCTGACCCTGGCCATACAGGCCCCTACAGCACACAGGAGTATGTTTTTGCACCAGCCTATGGGTACAGCCCACGGCCCATTGCTAATGGGTATGGTGATTATTTTAACCGCAGGCCTGCCTTAGAAACCCAAACACTAAACTTAAGCTGGTGGCCAGATATGCCCCAACAGGCAGAGGGTATTAATACCAGCCAGGTGCCATTAATAGGCAGGGTTTGGATGCCAATAAACCGTACGGCCCCCTCGCCAGTGGTAGTGCTCATACATGGCAATGAGCCATCTACCGGGAACAGAATATTTCAACTGGCCGAAGGGTGGCGCTACCTGGGTAAGCACCTGGCCTCGCAGGGCTTTGCCTGCGTGGCTTTAAACCTTGAGTTTTTGCGTGGGTCGTACCGCTCGGCCTTGCGGGCTGCCATGGCCTTTGAGCTCTTGTACCAGCTTAAATTGTGGGGCCGCACCCATGGTAACCCCTTGTATAATAAGGTTGATACCAACCAGGTAGTGCTGGCAGGAACTTCACAAGGAGGCGAAGCGGTAGCCAATGCCGAGTTTATTAACAAACAGCCTCGGTTTTACATTAGCTTTGGCCCAGCCAACTCACAAAGGCCCTGGAAGTGGATTGACCTGACACAGCTGCCCTCGTTTGGCCAGTATAGCTTTGGCATTAAAGGGGTGGTATCTATTGCCCCAACTGATGACAATTACTTTGCCTTTACCAATGACATTACCCAGTCTAAAAAAAGGGCTGCACTAACTGTACCCTCGCTGTTTATTCTGGGTACCTATGATAAAGATCAGGGCGTGGCCGATGGGCTCACGCTATTCCAGGCGGCCAGCCCCGCCAGCGGTCACTTTAAAGCTATAGCCTATTTAGATGGAGCTGACCATGCCATGTACAACAGCAACTGGCCTAAAGAACAGCAGGATCCGCCCGATTTTCTGAATACCTTTATCTATAGCCGCAGCCAGCAGGAGGCACTGTCCAAAATGTACCTCAACATGTTTTGCCAGCACGTGCTGTTTCAGCGGCCCTATTATTTTGAAATGATGCAGCGTGCTGGCTACTGGAAGGCCCGGTACTGGTTGCCACAAAGTACATCTGTTATTTCACAATATGAAGGCAGCCAGCCGATTACCCTGTTCAAGGCCAGTGAATATAATGCCGCCCAGAGCCTGTTGGCTACTAACGTACCGGGCACCCTACAGCCCGACAATAACTGTACCCTGTACATTGAGGCGGCTAAGCAAGGCGGCTATCAAGACCACATAAAGTATTTACAGCCAATTGAGCAGGCACTGGCCATACAATGGCGTGCCAAAAATGCCCGCTTGACTATTCAGCTCAACAAATACGTGTACCGCCAGGGGCTTAACTTCATTGCCTTTGATGCCATACAAATGGCTCAAATGCGAGATAGCAATAACAAGCTTGCCCCGGTGTTTCAACGTGATGCCCTATCGTTCCGTATGCTGCTGGCCGATCCGCACAACGAAACCAGTATGACGGTTGACCCTGTGCCGTATCCCTTTTTGCTGCAATGGCCCAGTAACGCCCATCCAAGCGATATCGCTAATATTGTTGATGCGCTGTACCCAAGGTTTAATGCCTTAATGGCCACCATTGTGTTGCCACTGTACCGTTTTGAAGAAGACGGCCTGAACCCCTGGACGCTTAATAAAATTACCCTTGAGTTTAATCGGGCTGATAAGGGCGATATATATATTGATAACATCCGCCTGTTTGAATAACAACCGGGAAATTGCCTTGACTTAAAGCAATTATTGAATGTTAAGCGATTAAACCGGCCTTACACCGAGCCATATTGCCTATAGAACGAGTTTAAGCCATAAGCCACCAACTTATGGCTTAACTTTAAATAACCTATAGTATAGTTAACTGAAATTGGCATCATTGAAAAGGCTGTTTGCGTCCATATCACATCTTGGGGTTAACCCTGATTTACCCAGCAACAGGGCCAGGTCAATTATCATGACCAACAACGTTGCTGTAGCCTCTGCCGCCATAGTTTACATCATACTGGTCATTCTTTACGCCAAATCTGGTTTAGTATACAACACTTCTCGGCTGGTCATACTGGTCGTAGCAATATCATTATCCATACTGCCCCTGTCTAATAAATATGGGTTCCATAACTTTTCAAGGGGGTATTTATGCTGGTTTATTCCCTTTGCGCTTATATACACCGCCGTACTGCACAAGGTGGTGTATCCGCAAGATGTCCGCATAGCAGATTACTTCCTGTACCGCTTCCTGTTGCTTACCGTGTCGTTGTTTCCTGTATTGTTGCATAGCACGCAAGAAAAACGCCGCATGTACTTCAACATGCTGCCCAGCTTTAGCGCTGTATTGCTCTTTGACCCTATTCATGAGTATTTCGGGGTGTCGTTTCAGCAAATGGGCTTTGTTGACCGCTCTTATTACCTGGTGGTAATTGTCAGTACCATTAGCTATCTGGGCACCATTGGCATGTTGTTTCTGTCAAAGGGCGTGTCAGACCGGTACGAGAATGAAAATATGGAGTTAATCAAAGCACTTAACGCCACCAATGATGCCCTTGAAGATATTGTGGCTGATCGTACCAAAAAGCTTGAGCAACAAAACGCTTACCTTGAGCAATTGGTAAGCCGCCTTGAGTTTAGAAATGAAGAAATGGAGCGGTTTAACTACACCGTATCGCACGATTTAAAAAGCCCCCTGGTAACCGTACAGGGCTTTTTGGGCTTTTTAAGAAAAGACTTAACTGCCGGTAAGTTAGAGCGGGCCTTTCAAGACCTTGACCGCATACAGAATGCCACCAACGGCATGCAGAAGCTGGTGAACAACCTGCTTGAGCTGAGTAGGGTAGGCCGGGCACTGAATGAAAAAGAGCCCGTACCGTTTGATGAAATAGTACACAAAGCCATGGCCATGCTGGGCCATGCCATAGAGGCCCACCAGGTGCAAATAGAAATGAAAGGCAACATGCCCACCGTAATGGTTGATGTAAACCGCATGCAAGAGGCCCTGCAAAACCTCATAGATAATGCCATTAAGTACATGGGGGGGCAAAGCCAGCCCCGCATCACCATAACGTGCCAGCAGCAGGATACGCACTTTGCTTTTTGCGTAGCCGATAATGGCAGCGGCGTTGATGCGGCCGATCACGACCGTATTTTTGCTTTGTTTGAACGGGCCGATCAGCAAACCGAAGGTACCGGCCTGGGGCTGGCGCTGGTTAAACGCATTATAGCCCTGCACGGGGGGCGCATTTGGGTTGAATCTGAAGGTAAAAACCAGGGGGCCAGCTTTTATTTTACCTTGCCAATTAACCCCAGTTACTGCGCCAACACCCCTGCCCAAAGTACCCCACAGGCGGTGGCCGTACCACACAATTAACCGCAATTAACCCCGTTATTGTAGGGCAGCACCTTTCAGCGGGCCAAATAAAAAATGACCTGCATCAGTGTTTCAAACGTTTGCATTTCGTATTTTTGTACAATAACCTTAAAACTGCCGGGACTATGAGGGAGACAAGTAACCAAACTTACTGCATTGAAGAAGCCCCCCTGCATTGGGCCATTCGCTACGGCGGCAAACACATGCTGCTACCCACCATAAAAATGATTGAGGCCAAGCTGGCCCAATTAAAAATTGGTGAGGTCATTACCCTGAGCCAACTCGGTGCCTGGCTGGCTGCCGATACCCGCAGTGCCAAGTTTACCTGCCCCATTACCCTATGGCACCTGGTAAGGAAAACCGCTTTAAGGGCAGAAAAAAGCAACCTCAACGCACAACAACCAACCCCCTGGTGGCGCATTATTAAAGACGGCGGCCTGCTGCTGCGCAACTTCCCCGGTGGCAAAGAAAGGCAGGCCCTTTTGCTTGAAATGGAAGGTCACACCATTGCCCATAAAATTGGTAAAGATTGGGCCGTAACTGATTTTGACCAGCCAACCGTGGTTGAAACCCTTGAAAATATTGCTGGCTAACCCCCGCATACCGTTGTTTTATAGCTAGGCTGCCCACTGGGCAGCCCTTTTTGTATATTCACACCCATCCCATCAAACAGTACTGGCATACTCAGTGCTTTTTCATTAAACTTGGCCGCTTATAAACCCGGGCTATGCTACCGGTAATAATTGCTCATAATTAAAATCGGACAAGAATACATGGAGCTTTCAATTGATATTGTTTGGTACGTAGTTAGTGGTGCCTTAATGCTGGTAGGCATTATAGGCTGTTTTTTACCCATTGTACCCGGCCCACCACTGGCTTTTGTAGGCTTATTAGTGCTTGAACTAACTGATAGGGTAGCGAACGATACCAACTTTTACCTCTTATGGGCGGCCATAACGGTGGCTGTTACCGTGCTTGATTACGTGGTGCCCATATGGGGCACCAAAAAATTTGGCGGTAGCAAATACGGCGTATGGGGCAGCACCATTGGCCTGATTGTAGGGCTGTTTTTTGCCCCCTTGGGTATTATTGTAGGCCCGTTTGTGGGCGCACTATTGGGTGAATTTGCCGATGGTAAACAATCTGGCCCAGCTCTGAAAGCCGCCTTTGGCTCATTTCTTGGTTTTTTGGCTGGCACCCTGCTAAAGCTTATTTCAGCCTTGTGGATGACCTACTACTGGGTTACCGGCACATTCTTTTAATGAAATATGTGTAACAATAAAGCCGTGCTACTTGCAATACCTGGCAGCATCGGCCTTGGCTGGGGCGTAGGCCATCTCAACAGCCTTGGCCAAATCAGCACAGGCCTGTTGGGTTTTGCCCAGCCGCGCATATGCCAGGCCCCGTTCGTGGTAAATGGCAGGATCAGTAGCAAACAACTCAATTGATTTTGTAAAATCAGCCACAGCCAGGCTATACTTACGCTGTTTTACATACAGGCGGCCCCGGGCATCGTAAGCATCAGCCCAGCCGTCGTCAATCACAAGTACCCGGTTCAGCTCATTCAGGGCCTGGCTGCTCTTGCCCTGCTTCTGGTAAGCAATGGCCCGCCGGGTAAGCAAATACAAATCGTCTGGCTCTAAACTCAGTGCCGTATTCAAACTGGTTACTGCCTCGCCAAACTGGCCAACCTCTAAATACAAATTGCCCAGGTTTTGCCAATAGGCACTTTCAGTACTGTCACTGGCAATGGCTGCATGAAAGCTGGCTTCGGCAGCTTCATAATCTTCCAGCCCTTGCTGGGCCATGCCCTTCAAATTCAAAAAGCTGCTGTTCTCGGGCTCTTTTTCAAGCAGCCACTCACCACCACTCACCACCAGGGCATTCTTACCCATATCAAACAGCACCCTGGTTTTCCAATAGTGCAGGTTCAAATTCTTGGGCATCAGCGTAATGGCATGGTCATACCCCCATAGGGCACTGTCATAATTATTTAAGCGGTAGTGGCATTGGGCTCGGTACACCCATTCTTCCACACCGGCTTCATCCTTAGCCAAATACGCATTATAGTACCCAATGGCCTGTTCATAATTGCCCAGCTCCATTTGTGTATAGGCCAGGCTTGAAAGGGCCGTTAAAAACTCAGGGTTAATTTGCCAGGCGTGCTTAAAATCTTCTGAAGCATTGCCGTAGGCATCCAGCCCAAAATTGGCCAGGCCCCGGTAGTGGTACACCAAAAAATACGTTGAATCAATCGTATAGGCCGTTTGCAAATCTTCATACGCCCCCTCATAATCGCCCAGCTTATACTTGCCATAGCCCATATAACACCAGGCATCTAAATACCCCGGCTCAAAATCAATGGCCCTTAAATAATCGCTAATGGCCCGGTAATAATCACCCAGGCGGCTATACGTAGCCCCACGGTCTACATAAAACTCGGCATTCTCGGGTTCGTTCTCAATCGCCTCATCATAAAAAGGTATGGCCTCCGCAAACTTTCCTTCAGCAAACAGCTGCTCGGCTGCTTCATACTGGCTGGTGGCAATCGCTGCGCTTTGCTCATTGGCCACCTTAATCAGGTCAATAAACGCAGGGCAATTCTTGGCAATCAACAGCCCAATATCATACCCCAAATCTTTTCCCCCGTCGGCATTCATATAATCTGCGCCATACAACTCTACCAGCCTGGCATCATACCTGCCCCTAAGCCCCTCCAGGCAATTCACCAGTAGCCCATCCATGGCCTCTTTGCTGCCTTCATTCAATTGCTGGGTCAGGCAGTCGCAAATATCACTAGTAAGCTTGCGCATTACCTTGGGCTGCTTCTGGGCAAAGGCAGCCGTACACAACAACAGCATACCACAGGCAAGGGCCGCAATCAGGGGCTTCTTCACGCGCATACTTACAATCGGGTTTATCATCATAACATAAAAAGTAATGTACCTCAAATGTAGCCAAAAACCATTAACCCGGCATGCCTGTATAAATCACAACAGTAAAATCCATTTTACCTAATGTTGCGTATATTTGGCGCTTAACAACAAACCAATGGCTAAAAAGCAAAAGCACAAAGGGCGCAGTGGGGTAGTCTTTTCAACTAACCCAGACTACAACTACCAGTTTGAAAACGAGGCTGAGCCAGATACCCTGCCCGCCAGCCAGCAAGACTTACGCGTTTGGCTTGACCGCAAGGGCGGCGGCAAGGTAGCTACCGTAGTGCGCGGCTTTATTGGTACTACTGACGACCTGAAGGCGCTGGGCAAAATGCTCAAAGCCAAATGTGGGGTAGGGGGCACTGCCAAAGACGAAGAGATTATTATACAGGGCGATTTTCGCGATAAAGTAGTTGATTTGCTAAAGGCCAATGGCTACCCCGCCAAAAAAGCGGGCGGCTAAACCGCGTACAAATGCCAGGGCAGATGCAATGAAACACCGCTGGCAACGTTATACCCCTGAATAGAATTATTTTTACACCGGCTATGATTATTACCGTGGCTTTGGTATAGTTTTTGGAGCCACACCCACAAAAACACCCCTGGGGCGTGGCATACGCTGTTTGGGCTTTTGTGCCATTAATTGTAAATTGAACAACACTAACTACGATTATATACATCATGAGCCGAATTAAACTCCTCCTCGTAACTTGCCTTTTTATCGTATGTTCTAACGTGATGGCCCAAAACAGCCTGTGGTTTGTGGTCATGACCAAGTGTACCTTCAAGCAGTCGTACAAAAAATCAGCCTATTGGCCCTCTTCCTGGATTAGTGAAAAGCTAGGCGAAGGCCAATACGTAACTGACGTTACCTATGGTGCCGGCGTATGGGGCGTTATTGTAGGCAAGGGCCAAAGCTATTATGCCCAAAGAATAAAACGCAATGAAACCTTTCCAAGCGACTGGGTTAGTGAACGTTGGGATGATGACTATACCCTTGACCATGTGGCTTATGGCAATGGCGAGTGGGTAGTGGTGATGCACAAAGGCTCAAAGTTAAAGTCTGAAAGCTGGGCCACCAGGCGCGAGTGGGATGATATGCGCGAGTTCATTAAATCAAAGTGGGACGAAGATAAAGACATTACCAGCATTGAGTACGGCAACGGCGTTTGGTGCACCGTGCTGGCCAAAAACACTGGCTTTAAAACCCAAAGCTATAAGTGGAGCGAGACCTACCCCGGCGATTGGATCAAGAAGAAATTTGACGACGATTATAACATTACAGACGTTGCTTATGGCGAAGGCCAATGGGTGGTGGTTATGAGTAAGCTGGAAAGCTCAAAGTACGAAAGTTGTGCTACCCGCAGAGATTTTCCCAGTACTTATATCAAAGAAAAGTGGGATAACGACCAGCGCGTTACTTCCTTACAATATAACTACCAAATAGATAATACCGAAAAGTACGAAGACGTGTATGAGAAAGGCCTGACGGCCTACCGCAGCAAAGATTATACCCTGGCCATTTACTACTTTGGCAAAGCGCTTGACCTGCGGCCAAACGACGTAGAGGCGCTGAATATGCGTGGGTGGACCAAATACCTTGATGGGCAGTGCAACGGCGCTTTAATTGATGCCAACCGCGCAATCAACAACAGTGGCCGCAAGCATTACATATTGCATACCCGTGGGGCGGCTTACCTGTGCCTGGGCAGGTGCAGCGAGGCCATTGCTGACTTTACCAGTGCCATTAACCAATCAGCCTCGGCCACTTACTATGCTGACCGTGGCCAGGCCAAAGCCTGCCTGGGCCGTTACAACGATGCCATTGCCGATTACAACATTGCCCTGGGCAAAAGCCCTGACAATGCTGACGAGATCAGGGGCTGGAAGCAGGAGGCCGAGAGCAAGCTCAGAATTGTGAAGAAGCCCACCATTACCTGGGACTACCCCTACCACCAAACCACCGTTACCACCCAGGGCAACATGACGTTACAGGCCTGTATTAACTCTGAAAGCTCAATTACCGGTATAGATGTTTCAGTAAACGGCAGCAGCTTTAAAGCCCGTGGTTTAACCATTGAAGGCAACTGTACTGACAATGTAAACCAGACCATTAACCTCAGGCCTGGCCGCAACGTGGTTAAAATCACTGCCCGTACCGCCTATGGCAGCGCCACCTCTGAAGAGCGCATAGTGCAATACAAAGTGGCCAGCACCACCAGCTACCATGCCCTGTTAATTGGCGTGCAGGATTATGACGATTACAGCATTGAAGACCTTGACAACCCCGTGAGCGAACTCACCTCGTTAAAAAGCGTCCTGACTTCAAACTATACCTTTAACCAGAGCGATGTTACGCTACTGGCTAACCCCTCAAAGCGCGACATTATTAATGAGCTGATTAAGCTGCAAGACGAGCTGAACGAGCGCGACCACCTGCTGGTATTTTACAGCGGCCATGGCAACCTGGTCAATAACGTAGGCTATTGGTTGCCCAAAGATGCCCGCAAAAGCGACCGCAGCACCTGGCTAAGCAACTCAGAGGTGATAGACTATATGAAGGGCATGAAGTCAAAGCACACCCTGGTGGTGTCAGACGCCTGCTTTAGCGGTTCAATCATTACTGCCAAATACCGCAACCTGCAGGAGTTTGCCTGCGAACAAATGGAAAAGCTGCCCAGCCGCCGCGCCATGACCAGCGGAGCTCTGGCCATTGTTAGTGATGAGAGTGTGTTCATGAAATACCTCATCCAGAACCTGCGCAACAACACCTCGCAGTGCATCAGTGCAGAAGAGCTGTACAGCAAAATCAAGCCGGCCGTAATTTACAACAGCCCCAACCAGCAGGTGCCCCAGTTTGGCGTGCTGCCCTACGCTGGTGACGAGGGTGGCAACTTCATATTCAAACGCAAGTAAACACCTCAACCACACGCAGCCCTCCATTGCGCCAATCACCCGTGTACTGGGGCTGCCTGTTACGCTTTTTATAAATCATATACTACAAGTGACTAATAGCGACAGCTTTGATAACAATTCTGTACAAACATCCCCCTTCAATCCCCCTTCCAAGGGGGAGCATGTACGCAAATATTCCCCCTTTGAAGGGGGTGAGGGGGATGTTTGCCATAGTGAAGTCTGGCGCGTCATTGCTTGTTTCCCGGTGTGCCGGGGCACACAAGTTTGTCTATTCTTAATGCTTTACCTATGAAAAAACTCTTGCTACTGGGTCTGTTTGGCCTGCTGGCCCTTACCGTTACGGCCCAAAACCAGCCCTACGGCATGGGCATACCCGATGGGCCTGACCGAGGCTATGACTCCATAAACGTCAAAGCCACCCTCAGCACGGCCAACTACCGCAGCGTGGGCTCGCGGGCCTCATTAAAAGCCTACAGCCCCATACCGCAAAGCCAGGGCAACTACGGCACCTGCGCCGCCTGGGCCACGGCCTATTGCGCCCGCACCATAGTAGAAGCCAAAAAGCAGGGGTGGACTGACAGGCAGTACATTACAGACAATGTATTTTCATACGGCTTTATTTACCGCGTAACCATGCCCTTTCAGTACGATTGCGAGGGCGCTTACACGGCCGACTGTGTAAAGAACATGAAAACCGTGGGCGTGCCGAAGCATGGCGATTACCCCATCCACTGTGCGGGCACCATACCGCAAAGCATTTACCAGCAGGCGGCCCCCCATAAAATTAAGGGCTACGTACGCCTGTGGGACGATGTAAGCACCTTTAACAAAAAAGAGCGCATTAGCATTGTTAAAAAAAGCCTGCACGAGGGCAACCCCGTGGTTATTTCTATGCTTACGCCCCGCTCATTCTTTACGGCTCAGGGGGCCTGGCAGCCTACTGAAAGCCATTTAGAAACGCCCACCAACCGCCACGGCCGCCATGCCATGTGCGTCATTGGCTATGATGATGACAAGTACGGCGGTGCTTTTGAGGTGCAGAACAGCTGGGGTGAAGACTGGGGCAACGGCGGCTACATCTGGATACCCTACAGCACCTTTGGCGATTTTGTGTACCAAACCATTGAGGTGTTGCAGTTTGATACCAGGGTAGAGCCCACCAGTGTTGAGTTTGCCGGCTCGCTGCGCCTTGAGCAGTACGACGGGGGCACCATGGCCGCCTCCTTTCGCAATGGCCTCTACAAAACCAACCAGAGCTACCGCTCGGGCCACCGCTTCCGCATGTTCATCAGCAACAGCAAGCCCGCTTACGTATACGCCTTCGGCACTGACCTCACGGGCAATACCTACACCATCTTCCCGCACAAAACCAACGTCAGTCCGGCGCTTACGTACTCACAAAACGATGTGCCCATACCAGATGAAAGCAACCACGTGCGGTTAGACAACAAGGTGGGCAAAGACTACATCTGCGTGCTGTACAGCAACCGGGAACTGGATATTGACGAAATCAAGCGCAGCTACGAAAACCAGTCGGGCACAGTACAGCAAAAGCTGGATAAGGCCTTAGACGGCCGCCTGGCCAAATTCAATGAAGTGAACTACACGGGCGATAAAATCAGCTTTAACGCCGAAACCGCCCCCGACAAAGTCGCCTCCCTAATAGTAGAGATTGATCATATTAATTAAGGAAACAGGGGCGAAGCGCACACCCACCACCTCAACCATAAATACCAAGGCCCGAAGCAATTCGGGCCTTTCTTTTTGCCAGCCCTTGAACTCAACCCTTTATACATCATCTCCACTACTTCGGAAAAATAAACGACACCATAAATGCAAGGCAAACCAATCCTACTACATATTGTACTAATAAGTAGATCAATGCACCTTTATGTTCATACTTTATATTCTCTGGTGTGAGGCTAATACC
>CAZXTW010000124.1:0-11315 GCA_964643525.1 uncultured Roseivirgaceae bacterium | reverse complement strand
AATTGTATGCACGTACTGATAGGTCAAGATCGTTCAATGAGGTTTTAAGAAGTTTTCTCATATGCAGCATTTCCTCATCAACAGCTTCGGGCTCGCCTTTGTCTGCTGTTTCCAAGATCATTGTTTGGTCTGAGAAAAGCATAAAATGCTGAATAAGAATATTTGCAGCACCTTTCAATGCAGCTTCAGGATGAATAGAACCATCGGTTTCTATATCCAGAATAAGCATTTCGTAGTCAGTCTTCTGCTCAACCCTAGTATTTTCAACGCTATATTTCACATTCTTAATTGGAGTAAAAATAGCATCAACAGGAATATAGCCAAATACTTGCTCTGCTGGTTTATTCTCCTCTGCTGGAAGGTAACCTCTTCCTTTGTCTAAGGTTAGCTCAATATCAAGCTCAGACGTTTCATCGAGGTTACAAATTACCAGGTCCGGATTAAGAATCTCAAATGAAGTCGTACTTTTGGCAATATCGCCAGCCTTGAAAGTGCTCTGTCCCTTGATAGATACATTAATTTTATTATCGATCAGTTCAGATTTTTTCTTGAACCTAACCATTTTGAGGTTCAAAATGATTTCTGATACATCCTCAACCACACCTTCAATTGTAGAGAACTCATGCAACACACCCGGTATTTTTATACCGATAACTGCATAACCTTCTAATGAAGAAAGTAGTATTCTTCTTAGCGCATTCCCTATAGTTACACCATAACCTTTTTCAAGGGGCTTGAAAGTAAATAGACCATGAAAGTCATCGGCCTTTTCCATGACCACCTTTTCAGGCATTTGAAATGCTAATATGGACATAGTAATTTGTTTTAGAATAAGTTTGAGCTATTAAATTAACCGATAGAATTACTTAGAGTATAATTCAACAATTAATTGCTCTTTGATATTTTCAGGGATGTCTTCGCGAGTAGGTGCATTTACATATTTACCAACCAACTCGCCGTTATCCCACTCTAACCAAGAATATTTTGAAGCACTTCTTGATGCAAGGCTATTTGTAACAGCCTCTAGTGACTTAGACCTCTCGCGAACACCCACTAAATCACCCGGTTTGAGGTTAAATGAAGGGATATTTACAATAGTGCCGTTTACTGTAATGTGCTTATGTAAAACTAATTGACGGGCAGCTCTACGTGTAGGTGCGATTCCTAAACGAAACACAACATTATCTAACCTTGCTTCCAAGAGTTGTAACAGTATTTCACCAGTTACACCTTTTTTTCTAGAAGCCTTGTCGAATAAGTTAGAGAACTGGCGTTCTAATACACCATAGGTATATTTGGCCTTCTGCTTCTCCATTAGCTGAATTGCATATTCAGACTGCTTTCTTTTTCTGCCACGACCATGTTGCCCAGGAGGATAGCTTTTCTTTTGTAGAGCTTTACTTGGTCCAAATATTGGATCGTTAAACCTGCGAGCTATTTTAGTCTTTGGTCCTCTATATCTTGCCATTAGATTTGAGATTCATATTAATGATAAAGCAATACAAATTACACTCTTCTCCTTTTAGGAGGCCTACATCCATTGTGGGGCAACGGAGTAACATCTTTGATCGAAGTAATCTCAAGGCCAGTGTTCTGTATAGTACGTATTGCAGATTCTCTTCCTGAACCAGGGCCTTTTACGTAAACTTCAACTTTACGCAAACCCAAATCATAAGCTTTTTGAGCACAATCAGAAGCCGCAGTTTGAGCAGCATAGGGTGTATTCTTTTTAGAACCTTTAAAACCCATTTTACCTGCAGATGCCCATGAAATAACCTGGCCTGAAGCGTTGGTAATAGATATGATTATATTGTTAAAAGAAGCCCTTATGTGTGCTTGACCAACAGGGTCAATCTGCACCACACGTTTTTTAGCTTTATCTTTTCTTTTTTGAGCCATGATACTTTACTATTTACTCGTAAAGAGTTGATAATTTTATTTCGGTGCCTTCTTCTTGTTAGCAACCGTTTTTCTCTTACCTTTTCTCGTACGAGCGTTATTTTTAGTTTTTTGACCTCGTACAGGTAAACCTCTTCTATGTCTCAAGCCACGATAACAACCAATATCAAGTAAACGCTTGATGTTAAGTTGAATCTCAGATTTGAGAACACCTTCTACTTTTAATTCTTCACTAATGACATTTCTAATAGCAGAAGACTCAGATTCAGACCATTCGTGAACTTTCTTGTCCCAATCTACCCCTGCCTTAGTCAATATATTTTGAGCAGTACGCCTACCGATACCAAATATGTAGGTAAGACCAATCTCACCTCTTTTATTATCGGGAATATCTACACCAGCAATTCTAGCCATAATTAACCCTGTCTTTGTTTAAACTTAGGATTCTTTTTGTTGATGATATACAACTTTCCTTTTCGACGCACCAGCTTACAGTCACTGCTACGTTTCTTAATTGAAGCACGAACTTTCATATCTTTGTATTACTTATATCTATATACAATTCTGCCCTTACTTAAGTCGTAGGGTGACATTTCCAGTTTTACTTTGTCGCCAGGTAAGATTTTGATATAATTCATTCTCATCTTCCCTGAGATATGCGCAATAATTTGGTGCCCATTCTGAAGTTCTACCCTAAACATTGCATTAGAGAGGGCTTCAACAATGGTACCGTCTTGCTCAATTGATGGTTGCTTTGCCATATCTTTTTTCGAAAACCTCTTCGATGTATTTATGAGTTGTAAGAATTTCAGTTCTATCCTTGAAAACGGCTACGGTATGCTCATAATGTGCTGATGGCATCCTATCAGATGTTCTGATAGTCCATCCGTCAGATTCAGCAACAATATTTCGCTTACCTAAATTAACCATGGGCTCAATGGCAATCACCATCCCATCTTTCAACTTTGCACCTCTACCTTTTTTACCATAATTGGGAACTTCGGGCTTTTCATGCAACTCTCTACCAAGGCCATGACCAACCAACTCTCTTACAACCGAATAACCTCTTTTTTGTACGTATTGCTGAATTGCAAAACCTATATCACCAATTCGCTTTCCATAAACAGCCTCTTCAATGCCTACATATAAAGACTCTTTAGTAGCTGTAATCAACTGAGTGATCTCGTTACTAATTTCACCTATAGGATACGTATAGGCACAATCACTATGAAAACCCTTATAAAAAACACCACAGTCAATTGATACTATATCACCTTCTTTCAATTCATAGTTACTAGGGAAACCATGTACAACATTTTCATTTATTGAAACACAAAGTGTATAAGGAAATCCATTATAACCTTTGAACGAAGGCGTACCCTGATGGTCTTTTATGTATTCAAAAGCAACTTTGTCAAGATCGATTGTCTGAATACCAGGCTCGATTAACTTTGCTACTTCAGCATGGGCCCTACAAAGGATCTCAGCACTTTCCTTTATAATATCAATTTCTTCAGCAGTCTTATAATGAATCATAAATTTTAGGCGACTGCAGCATTTTGTGACCTACCTTTTACCTTACCTGACTTCATTAAACCTTCATAGTGTCGCATGAGTAGATAACTTTCAATTTGTTGTAAAGTATCTAAAATAACACCAACCATAATGAGCAATGAAGTACCCCCATAAAACTGAGAGAACTCAACACCAACACCAGCAACACTAGCAAATGCAGGTAAAATGGCAATAATAGCTAAGAATAATGAACCAGGAAGAGTAATTCGAGAAAGTATATTATCAATAAAGTCAGCAGTTGGTTTACCCGGTTTAATACCAGGAACGAAACCTCCCGTTTTCTTCATGTCATCAGCAATTTGTGTAGGGTTGATTGCAATTGCTGTGTAAAAGAAGGTGAATACAATAATTAGAATGGCAAAAACTAAATTGTATTGCCAAGAGGTATAGTCAGAGAATGTTTGACCAACAACGGCAGCCATGTCACTATTTTCACTCCAAATGCCAGCGATTAACGGAGGCAAAAACATAAGCGATTGGGCAAAAATAATGGGCATTACTCCAGACGCGTTAACCTTTAGGGGGATATACTGACGCTGCCCACTGTAAACCTTACTGCCAACTACTTGCTTAGCATATTGTACAGGTATCCTTCTAACTGCCTGAGTTAGCAGAACTACACCCATCACAACAAAGAACAGAGCCACTATTTCGAGTAAAAAGAATAAAGCACCACTCATGCCTCTAGAAAGAGCCTCACCCAGCAACGCACCAGGGAAACGTGAAATGATACCAATCATTATTAACATTGAAATACCATTACCGATGCCTTTATCTGTAATGCGTTCACCCAACCACATACAGAAAATAGTACCTGCAGATAGTATCAGAACTGAAGATAAAATAAAGAAACTTTCATCAACCATAATGGCTTGCTTAGGTATAGTGGCACTGATATAACCTACCCCCTGAGCAACCGTGATACCAATTGTTAGAACTCTTGTAATCTGAGTAATCTTCTTACGTCCAGAATCTCCTTCTTTCTGCAGCTTTTGAAAGTATGGAACTGCTACTGTTAAAAGTTGCACTACGATAGATGCAGAAATATAAGGCATTATTCCTAAACCAAATATAGAAGCATTACTAAATGCTCCTCCAAGAAGAGTATCCAAAAGACCAAAGATTCCCTCAGCTTTATCTTCTAATTTGCTAGGATCTACACCAGGAAGTACGATGAAGGTTCCTAATCTGAATATAAGCAAATACCCAAGAGTATTTAATATCCTTACCCTCAGGTCTTCAATTGAAAAGATATTCCTTATGGTATCGAAAAATTTCTTCATACTATAATTTGGTAACAGTACCGCCTAGTTTCTCGATGTTTTGAGTAGCTATCTTTGAAAAAGCATGCGCACTTACATCCACCTTAGTTGTAAGCTCACCTCTACCTAAAACCTTTATTCTATCATTTTTGCCAACAATACCATGGCTTTGCAAGAAGGGCACATCAACAATACTGACCTGATATTTATCGACCAATTGTTGTAATACATCCAAGTTTACAGCCTTGTACTCAACTCTGTTGGCATTTTTAAAACCAAACTTAGGTATCCGTCTTTGTAGTGGCATTTGACCACCTTCAAAACCCAACTTTTTAGAATAACCAGACCTTGATTTAGCCCCTTTATGCCCTCTGGTAGAGGTACCTCCTCTACCTGATCCTTGTCCTCTGCCTATTCTTTTTCTATTTTTTGTAGACCCCTGCGCAGGGCTTAAAGAACTTAAATCCATTTTATAGATCAATTACAGATACTAAATGACTTACCTTTTTGACCATACCCGCGATTTGAGGGGTATTTTCAACTTCAACAGAACTATTGATTCTGCCAAGACCTAAAGCTTGAATAGTGCGCTTTTGCCTTTCCGGACGATCAATAGTGCTTCGAATCTGTGTAATTTTAACCTTTGCCATATTAACCGTTGAAAACTGTTGCTAATGAAACACCTCTTTGCTGGGCTACAGTCACTGCATCACGCATTTTAGAAAGTGCATTAAAGGTAGCTTTTACAACGTTATGTGGGTTAGACGACCCTTTTGATTTTGCGAGTACATCTTTAATCCCAGCACTTTCAAGTACTGCACGCATTGCACCTCCTGCCTTTACACCAGTACCAGGCGCGGCAGGTTTTAATAATACAAAACCTCCGCCATACTTACCTAGCGCATCATGAGGAACAGTGTTATGTAAAATAGGCACCTTAAACAGGTTTTTCTTTGCGTCGTCAATACCTTTAGTAATTGCGTCAGTAACTTCGTTAGCTTTACCTAACCCATAACCTACTACGCCATTACCATCACCAACCACTACAATCGCAGAAAAACTGAATCTACGACCACCCTTAACTACCTTAGCTACTCTTTTTATAGCTACTACCCTCTCTTTAAGATCTATTTCACTAGCCTTTACAGACTTTACGTTACTTTGAGACATAGTTGTTAAAATTTAAGTCCGCCTTCTCTTGCACCTTCTGCCAATGCTTTTACACGCCCATGATATTGGTAGCCTCCCCTGTCAAAAACAACTACTTCTACACCAGCATCTTTTGCTTTTTCTGCTAACTTTTGTCCAACTGATTTTGAAACATCAACAGTTGCATTTTTATCAGACTCCATTTCAGGCGATGAGGCAGAAGCAAGTGTTACTCCTTTGGTATCATCAATAATTTGAGCATAAATGAATTTATTACTCTTAAAAACAGACAGCCTAGGTCTATCTGTGGTACCGCTTATTTTTCTACGGATACCACGCCTAATTCTTAATCTGTTTGCTGATTTGCTAGTAGCCATACTAATTTATTTAGAAGCTGTTTTACCAGCTTTAGTACGAATAACTTCACCTACGAACCTAACACCTTTGCCTTTATAAGGCTCAATTTTGCGTAAGGATCTGATTTTTGCCGCGATTTGTCCTATTAGCTGTTTGTCAGCACTTTCAAGGGTTATAATTGGGTTTTGCCCCTTTTGAGTTTCTGCTTTAACAGTAATTTCAGGCGGAAGTGATAGAAAAATACTATGCGAATAACCTAAGCTCAACTCTAAAACGTTAGATTGAACATTAGCTTTATAACCAACGCCAACAAGTTCTAACTTTTTTGTATAACCTTCGCTAACGCCCAGAACCATATTATTTACCAATGACCTGTAAAGGCCGTGTAGTGCTTTATCTGACTTCTGCTCAGAAGGACGCTCAAACGTAAGCTCATTATCTTCAACAGAAGCAGTAATGCCATTAGACAATTGCTGTGAGAGCTCTCCTTTCGGACCTTTAACTTTAACAAAATTCCCGTCGACATTAATTGAAACCCCGCCGGGTATGGCTATTGGCTTTTTACCTATCCTTGACATGATTCTTTCAATTAATAAACGTAACAGAGTACCTCACCACCAATATGCTGTTCTCTAGCCTCTTTATCAGTTACCAACCCTTTAGATGTTGAAATGATAGCAACGCCTAAACCATTGATAACTCTAGGTAAATCACCAGCTTTAACATATTTTCTCAAGCCTGGTTTGCTGATACGTTCTAAACTTACAATTGCCGAAGTTTTTGTAAGTGGATTATATTTAAGTGCAATTCTTATTTGACCTTGGATATTTTTATCGTCTTCAAACTTATAACTTTGAATATATCCTTTGTCAAATAATATTTTGGTGATCTCTTTCTTAATCTTGGAAGAAGGAATATCAACGATTCTATGGTTAGCCCTGATGGCATTCCGTATTCTCGTCAAATAATCAGCTATAGGATCTGTGTTCATATTTTCGTCATCAAATCTTGAAACAGGGCTGCAAAGGTAACGATAATTAACCTAAAACGCCATAAAATTTACCAGCTAGCTTTGGTTACACCAGGTATTTTGCCCTCAGATGCCATCTCTCTGAAGGTCACCCTTGAAATACCAAACTTTCTCATATACCCTTTGGGCCTTCCAGTAAGCTTACAACGGTTATGAAGCCGTACTGCTGAAGAATTTCTCGGAAGTTTATCTAAGCCTGTGTAATCACCACTTGCCTTCAATTCGGCACGCTTCTTAGCATATTTGGCAACAAGCTTTTCTCTTTTAATTTCCCTTGCTTTGATTGATTCTCGGGCCATGATTAAGATTTATTTTTGCTAGAAAAGGGCATTCCAAAAGACTTGAGCAACTCATAGCTCTCCTCATCACTACCGGCCGAAGTAACAAATGTAATATCCATACCAGAAATTTTATTTATCTTGTCAATACTGATTTCTGGGAAGATTATTTGTTCCTTAACACCTAAAGTATAATTACCTCTACCATCGAATCCTTTGTCATTTACTCCTCTAAAGTCACGAACACGAGGTAGAGCAACATTCAAAAGCCTATCAAGAAACTCATACATTTTATTACCACGCAAGGTTACCTTCGCACCAATTGGCATGCCTTCTCTTAACTTAAAGTTAGAGACTGACTTTTTTGCCTTAGTAGCAATTGCTTTTTGACCAGTGATGATCGTTAGCTCTTCTACACCAGCATCAACTAATTTCTTGTCGCCCACTGCAGCACCTATACCTTTGTTGATGTTTATCTTAACCAACTTAGGAACTTGCATAACAGATTTGTATTGAAATTTATCCTTAAGAGATGGAACAATTTCGGACACATATTTATCCTTTAACCTTGGAGTATTCATGTTCATTATTTAATAAATTCTCCTGTTTTCTTTGCGAATCGCTGAAGCTTGTTGTCATCGTTCAGCTTACGACCAACTTTTGAAGCATCACCAGAAGCTGGATCGACCAACATTACATTACTAATATGAATACTGGCTTCTTTGCTTTCAATACCACCATTAGGATTAGTAGCTGAAGGCTTAACATGCTTAGTTACCATATTAACACCTTCCACATAAACACGATGTTTATTACGATCCACCAAGGTGATTTTACCAGTTTTACCTTTATCATTGCCGGCAATAACCTTAACAGTATCTCCAGTTTTGATTTTAAACTTGACTTTTTCCATCAGTTATTCCGCTTAAAGCACCTCAGGGGCTAATGAAACAATTTTCATAAACTGCTTTTCTCTTAATTCACGAGCAACGGGTCCAAAAATACGAGTACCTCGTGGCTCATCATTTTGAGAAAGAAGTACAGCAGCATTATCTTCAAACCTGATGTATGAACCATCTTTTCTGCGTAGCTCTTTTTTAGTACGGACTACAACAGCTCTAGAAACAGTACCTTTTTTTAAGTTACTTGAAGACAAAGCGCTTTTTACAGTTACGACAATCTTATCTCCAACACTTGCATATTTTTTTCCAGTGCCACCTAAGACTCTGATACAAAGTACTTCTTTAGCACCACTATTATCGGCTACATTAAGCCTGCTTTCTTGCTGAATCATGATTACTTAGCTCTTTCAATAATTTCAACTACGCGCCAGCGCTTATTCTTGCTAAGCGGGCGAGTCTCCATAATACGAACAGTATCACCTAAGCCACACTCATTTGACTCATCGTGAGCCATGAACTTTGTAGTTTTACCAATGAATTTACCATAAATGGGATGCTTCACCTTCCTTTGTACAGCAATAGTGATAGACTTATCCATCTTATTGCTAACAACTTTACCTACACGTTCTTTTCTAAGGTTTCTTGTTGTCGTATTCATTGTTCAGTACTTTTTAAATCACGAGCTCTAATTTCAGTTGCTAAACGTGCAATGAGCTTTTTGGTACTCTTTATCTTAGATGGATTCTCAATTGGAGATATAGTATGGGCAAACTTCAGCTTTTGTAAAGCGTCTTTTTCAGTAAGTAGTCGATCTCTTAATTCCTCGACACTCAGAGATCTGATTTCTGAATTATTCATCTATATTAATTTTCAATATAGTCTCTGCGAACAATGAATTTGGTTTTGATAGGCAACTTTTGAGCAGCCAATCTTAATGCCTCTTGTCCTAAGTCCTGCTTCACACCACTCGATTCAAAAAGGACAGTACCAGGTTTTACTACTGCAACCCAATATTCTGGGGCACCTTTACCCTTACCCATCCTTACCTCAGCAGGCTTTTTAGTGATTGGCTTGTCTGGGAAAATACGTATCCAAACCTGACCTTCTCTCTTCATAGCGCGTGTCATGGCAATACGTGCCGCCTCAATTTGCCTACTAGTAATCCAACCGGGCTCAAGGGCTTTTATTCCGAAAGTACCAAAAGATAACGAATGCCCTCTTTGAGCAATACCTTTAATCCGCCCCTTCTGCTTTCTCCTGAATTTAGTTCTTTTAGGCTGTAACATAAGATATTAATGTCAAATGATTATAAACAGAAGTAGGTTCTATCTTCTTCTTCTCTTTCCGCCACCTGACTGATTGTCACGGCGACGATTACGTCCTCCTCCCTGATTGGAATTATTATTTGTCATTCCGACATTTGGTGAAAGGTCACGCTTACCGAAAACTTCACCCTTGAAGATCCAAACCTTGATACCGATTTTACCATATACCGTGTTAGCCTCACAAATAGCATAATCAATATCTGCACGAAGCGTATGAAGAGGAATTCTACCTTCCTTATATTGTTCAGACCTAGCCATTTCAGCGCCGCCAAGTCTGCCAGATACTTTTATTTTAATACCCTGAGCACCTACACGAATTGCAGAAGCAATAGACTGCTTCATTGCTCTTCTGTAAGAAATTCTTGCTTGAAGCTGCTGAGCAATTGAATCGCCTACCAATTTAGCATCGATCTCAGGACGTTTGATTTCAAAAATGTTGATTTGTAAATCCTTACCAGTGATCTTTCTTAACTCTTCTTTGATCTTATCAACCTCAGCACCACCTTTACCGATAACTACACCAGGACGTGCAGTATGTATAGTCAAGGTTATTCTTTTCAGAGTTCGTTCTATGACCACTTTAGAGATTCCACCCTTTGGAATACGAGCGTCTATATATTTTCTTATCTTCTGATCTTCAACAAGCTTGTCAGAGAAGCTTTTGCCACCGTACCACGCAGAATCCCAACCTTTAACAATGCCTAGCCTTAGACCTACAGGGTTTACTTTTTGTCCCATAATATTTTATTAAGAGTCAGAACCTTCGTTCTCAACTACATTAACATCGTTTACACTATTTAAACTATCAACGACCATGGTAACATGATTAGAACGCTTTCTAATCCTGTGAGCTCTACCCTGAGGTGCTGGTCTTAGACGTTTCAAAATACGTCCACTATCTACATATACCTCTTTGATGAACAAATCAGCATCTTCTAGACGTAAATCTTCATTCTTGGCCTGCCAATTCGCTATAGCTGAAAGCAATAACTTTTCGAGCTTGTATGACCCATGTTTAGCCTCAAACTTCAAAATACCTAGTGCTTTATTAACTCTTTGACCCCGAATCAAATCAGCGATGGTTCTCATCTTTCGCGGAGAGGTGGGTACATTTCTTAGCTTAGCTACTGCCTCCATTATATTACTTATTTTCTTCCTTTATCTTTTTTAGCAATATGCCCCCTAAAGTTTCTGGTAGGTGCAAACTCACCAAGTTTATGGCCTACCATATTTTCAGTCACATAAACGGGAATGAATTTGTTACCATTATGCACAGCAAAAGTATAACCAACAAAATCAGGAGAAATCATAGAACGACGAGACCAAGTTTTGATCACAGATTTCTTTCCGGACTGGTTTTGATCCTCTACTTTTTTTTCCAGTCTGAAATCAATGTAGGGACCTTTTTTTAATGAGCGTGCCATTATTTTCTTTTACTAATGATTAACCTATCAGAATATTTATTTGGCTTTCTTGTCTTTAATCCTTTTGTGTACAAGCCGTTTCTAGAGCGAGGGTGACCGCCAGATGCTCTACCT
>CAZXTW010000123.1:0-11320 GCA_964643525.1 uncultured Roseivirgaceae bacterium | reverse complement strand
AGGAACTTTGTTGCCATCTACATCAATTGCTTTGCCAGTTCTTTGATGCTGAATGGCTGGTGTGGCTGAGGCAGGCAGAATCATGAAGTCATACTTCTCGAAAAACTTCTGTACCATTTCTGTCAGCTCACGCTTGGTTTTTAATGCCCGCGTATATTCTCTGTATTTGAGGTTAAGGCCTTTTCGCATGCCTTTACCCATATGCCCTCTAAAAAGCAGTTTCCATACAAGTTTAACAATTTGGCGTTCCATTCCTTTCATATCTTGCCCTGATATGAAGCCAAACAGGGTGCCCCATGTTTCCAGTGCCTTTTCGTATGGAAAGTTTGCAGGCATTTCTTTGGTAATGTGGCCACCACGTACTGATACTTTACCTACTAATGCACGCAGCAAGGAGCGTATTTCTGAGTTGGTTCTGTATGGGCCTACACTGTCCATCCAGGCAAACTTATAGTCTTTTAAGTCTTTGTCAGTAGGTTGCTCATACTTAAGTGGGGCCACTCGGGTATCAAGGTAGTCAGGGCCTTTAATGACATTATATAAAAGCTTGATGTCTTCAACAGAACGTGCCAGGGGCCCGAGTGATGCCATGTGTAAAACGCCACCATCACTATCAGGTAACGGGGGTACATGGCCATGCATAGGAATACTATCTTCAGTGGGCTTAAGGCCATAAACCCCACAAAAGTGGGCAGGTAGCCTAATCGAACCTCCAATATCGCTGCCTACCTCCAAAGGGCTAAAGCCAGCAGCCACCGAGGTAGCACCGCCACCAGTAGAACCACCAGGGGTACAGTCAAGTCGGTAGGGGTTGTTGGCAGTGCCGTAAATGGGGCCATTGGTTTGGTAATCACCACATTTCATGGGCACATTTGTCTTACCCAATATAATGGCGCCAGCTGCACGGAGGCGTTTTACTATACGGGCATCTTCTTTAGCAACATGGTTTTTAAGGTCCTTGCTGTTAACCGTAAGGCGAGTGTTTGCAGTAGAGATTGACTCTTTGAGGGTCATAGGCACCCCATGAAGCGGTCCCCAAATTTCGCCTCTTGCAAGGGCCTCGTCGGCTGCTTTGGCTTGTGCAAGTGCTTCTTCGCGTAGAAGAATGACCACTGCATTTAATTGGTCATTGTATTTGTCAATTTGCTCTAAATGAGCACGAACTACTTCTTCAGAACTGATCTCTCCATTTAAAATAGCTGATGCCAGTTGATTTGCAGTTTGATAGTTGATGGCTTTTAAGTTCATAGCAATTGTCCTTTAACTCATTGACAGTTTAAAAATGTAAGATTGAACCAGGGTTACTTTCATTTAATGAACAGATCAGGGATAACTTTTTTCGGGTTTACTAAGTGCTTGATACAATATTGGCTTTTGTTGATTTAGATGTTAATTACACCAACAGGTTTAATCAACATTGTATTAATTGAAGCAAATGCATGTTAAAACTTCTTTTTATGCCGGGCATTGGAAACATTTAATCTTTACAAACCCTTTACAATTTAAACATGCATAACTCAATTATTATCTTTATTTAATTGTTGTACTGATTAAAACGTATTGTAAAGATAGAGGTTGTGCTTGTTCTATAAATCACCCATTTGTAGTAATTAGTAAATTAACTCAATTGTTGTATGCCTAACTCTTTTTATCAAATGGGGTTTTAACACTTTGTAATACAGTAATTTATTGCATGGGTGTTTAGGGTGCCCTGTCATTAATTACTTTGTTTGTATAATTTTATGCGATGATAAACACATATTGATGAATGCAATATGGCTTGGCTGTAGGAAATGCCGCAATAACGGATAAAAACAAGTTCTGTAATTTTATACGAATCTTCATGCCTAATGTTACTTGTGGTTAACAGTTTTTTATTTTTCATATAGATATAACAAAACCAATAAAAGTAACCTGTGGCTTTTTTGTACATATCGGTAATTGGCGTGATGTATAACCACTAAATGAATCTGTTTTTAACTAAAATGGATATTGTATTTAGTATTTTAGAAAATGAACAATGGTAAATAGTCACAAATGTAGTGCCTTTTCATGGTGCTTAACGTATTAGAGTTAGCAACATATGTGAGGTAATAGAAAGCCTGCTTTGTCTGATTTACAATTGTTTAGCCCAATACCCTACCTCTCAAACTGAAAATATCCTGTAAAAAACAATCACTGCCCTAATCATGTATTCGGGGCAGTGATTTTGTTATTGGTATTTATACACCAAATAATTTAGCATATAATATATACACCGTTGTATTGTAAGAAAAACCTCTACAGTGCATCAATAATTTGTAAATATTTTAGGGCCAACAGCCAAAAGCCTGCTTTACTCCTCAGGTTTAAAAGTGGCATAGATTAATTCCAGCTGTCTGATTTTATTGAACAGGAAGTCAATCCTTAATTTTGTATTGGCAGCAGATATTTTGGTTGGCTGGTCTTCAATAATATTTACTTGAAGCCCTTTTTTAATGGCTGTGGCGCTTTTGGTACGCCCAATTTTGCTGCTGTCAATCATTAATTTGCCTTTAAACCCCTTTTTAGTGGCAAACTCACTATCACGAGGGTTGTATTGAAAGGCAACTCCTTCAATTTTTTCGGTTTGCAGGTTTTCAATGATAAGAATGCCCAGCTCATCATAAAAATAATTCTTGTAACCAGTCTCTATACTAACTCGGTTGTGCTTACCCAATGTGCCCTGCAAAGCATTTACATCAGAACTGCTGTTAATGGTGGTACCGTTAATGGTGATAGACCCATTTTGTGATGAAATAGCTACATCTATACCCTTAGGGTTTGCAGCAAAAGACATAACAACTTGTGCAATAAAAAGAAAAAATACCCAAGCAATGTTCCTGATCATAATATTCATCATTTTTATTTAGCATTAAGACAGTGTAATGAATTTTCTTAAACGTTAGGCACCTTACCTTTTAAGGTGCCACTTTTTTTTCACTTTCACTCTTATAGTTTGCAGGTTCTTTAGTACGTACCATTCTTTTCTGGCGCGCCATACCAGCCATAGGCCTGTCAAAATAATTCCATAGGGTACCACAATGTACCTGCCTTGTAAACCACTTGACGCATACGCATAAGAATAGCCAATGATGCCAAAACCTAAAATAGCCATCAGAAAACCGATAATCATATAATTGATGTTTTTTGACCGCTGGCTTTTAGAATAGGCTTCATCAATGAGCATATCATCTAATTCTTTGATAATAATTTTAATGGCCCCTTCTGCTACTCCCTGGTTTTTCAGGCGCTCACGTATTTGCTGAAAGCTTAACCCTTCTGTTTCGTGGGCTTCCCACATCACATCTATTAATTGATCTAATTCTTCTTGACCCATTTTTATGCCAGTTTTTCAAGAATACTAAAAATAGCATCAGCAACCAATGATTCTACACGTGAATTACCCCTTAACCGTTTCATTATGAGTGGCCTAATCTGCAAGTACTGTATTGTTTTAACAGAGGCATACTTGCATGTAGCAAAAGGCATGGTAAATAATGGCCAATAAAAAAAGGGTGTAGTTACTACACCCTTACGCATTCATTTCAACAAATGCCGCAATGGCTGTTAATCTCTTAATTTAGATAATAGCCTTAATATCTCAATGTACAACCAAATCAGGGTAACCATGAGCCCAAAAGCGCTGTACCACTCCATATATTTAGGGGCGCCATGTGTGGCACCTTGCTCAATAAAATCAAAGTCTATAACCAGGTTTAAGGCGGCAATTACAACTACACCTAATGAAAACAAAATGCCAAAGGTGCCTCCATCATGTATAAATGGCACTTGCAAGCCAAACAGGCCAGCAACAATTGCAATAAGGTAATACAAGCCAATGCCAGCTGTAGCAGCAAAAACTCCCATTTTAAAGCGCTCAGTTACTTTAATGATTCTTAGCTTGTACACCAGCAGTAAACTGAACAACACGCCCAGTGTTAAAAGAATAGCCTGAATGGCAATGCCAGGGTAAATCGCTTCAAAAAAGGCTGATAAGCCGCCCAGCAATAAGCCTTTCAATACGGCATAAACAGGCGCTAAAACACCTGCAGATTTTTTATTGAATGAAATAATCAGTGCTAATATAAAACCACCAATACCGCCTACAAACATAAGTGGCTGAGTAATTGTTGACCCCGCCTTGAAAAGGTTCCAGGTTACCAGGGCACCACCAAGTACCAATAGGGCCAAAACTACGGTTTTGTTCACTGCACCATCAACAGTCATTGCTTCACTTCTGCCATCTGAAGCTATAGCCTCAAATGTGTCTCTTCTTAATGCGGGGTTACTTGATTTGATCAAAACTATAAATTGATTTTAAATGGTTAACTACTATACTTCAAATTTAGCTGTTCGCCAGAAAGCATAAAAAAAGGAAACAGAAAAAAAGTTCTGTTTCCCGGAAAAATATGAATATATGCTCAAGAATAAAAATAGGTGTATGGTGTATTGTAAATGCCTTTGTACAGTACCTTGTTATAGTAGGTTGTAGAACTTAAAAGTGCTAGGCTATTAGCCTTGGCCCGGTACTTAAAAAGCTGAAAGAAAACATGGGTAAACAAAATGGTGCAGGCAGCATTAAGCTGTGCCAACCGAGAATAGAAAAATGAGTAATAATAAAAAGATAGCGTTTCGCGATTAAAAAATGGTGTACAACCGGCTTGCCTTACCAGGTTTAGTTGTTGATTTTTAGTTACTTCACTGTTTGTTAGAATGGTACCTTTGGCAATAAACTGGCCTTGTACCATCAAGCCGTATAAATATCGCATACTGTCCACAAGCAATTTACAATCACTTTTTTATGTACTAATGCAATAGAGGTAACCCAGCTAAATATAAAAAAACTAATACAGCCCAAGGCTGCATTAGTAATAAATAGAGCTACGATTTTGGCTATCAGTAAGTTAAATGGGGTGCCTTCAAGTAAAAAATGGCATCACTTTTTATGAACGCGCCAAGGCCTTGCCTCCAAACAAGGTATGTAACCAACTTTTTAAACCATTGGTACTTTTGTGTAAGTCATTTTGTTGGCGGTAGCCTTCTGAAGGGGCAATACTTAACGTTTTAATTACCTGTGAGGCATACACATATAAGTTTTCTGATGGACCCTGTTCAATACGGCGCATTACCTGAATCACGGGGTTAAACGTCCAGCCGTTAGTACCGGCAATAACCGCATTAAACTGCCCCATATTGGTTTTTTTGCCTTGGTGCCAGCGTGCCCCCAGGCCGTGTTTAATAATAACCTGGCCTAAGTAGGCGCCTATGGCCATGACTTTACTGCTTAGCTGTTGGCCCAGAAAGCCCTCGGGCTTGGGGCTATCGTTAAGCAGTTGGTTTTCAATAAACTGGTCAAGCTCTATCAAGCTTTCAAGTGAATAGTTCAATGAAACACCTTCTTTTTTCATGGCATTCTCGAGCCACTCGGCTGATTGATGGATTTGTACGGTAAACTTGTTCATCTGCTTTGTTTTTAGCTCTGTTAATAAATACAATATACTGGCGCCTTTAAGGTGCCAGAATTGAGGTATTAGCGTTGGTATTGAATTACCTGTATATTGGGCACATCTAAATCTGTGCCAAAACTGTCGTTACAAATAGGTAGCTTGTAGTTAGTGCCATACCAAAAGTGCCAGGTTGCCCCTGCCTAATGGTTTACGGTGGCCTGTTATGTCAAGGAGTGATTCTGATGCTCAGGCTTAAAACAACTCACTGAAGCCTGTTGAAATTTTGAAAGCGAAAAGGAATTGGCATCCTGGCGTTAGCCTACAATACCAAAATACTACTCGTTTAATAATGTAACTGTTCTAAAATTGCATTTGTTTTCGTGAGGCTGTTCTACCTCATGCAAAATGCCGAACTCCTAATGTGGCAATGGGCAATGTAGTGCTACCCTGCTCAGTATTTTTAATACGCAGTATTGCGCCGTAAGGTTGCTTTTATGGTGCTGGTAAAGCTTTACTAACTTGTACTAAACCGTTGTACTTTACGTTACTACCTCTGTAAATTGGGCCTTTATTGCATAGCAGCGTTTTTGAAAACTACTATTTGCATACCACACAATTACATGGCGCACCTTTTGCGTGCGGTGTTTCAAGCGGCTGGTCGCTGCCGGGTGCGTGCAGGTGCATTTTTCGTTATGTACGGTACGGTGGTAGTGTGTTTAACAATGCTTCTGGCTGTACCGGGCCATGCCCAGCAAAACAAGCTACCTGGCCAGCACCTTCAACTGCCTTATGACTCTGCCTGGGCAGTAGCATATGCTATGAAGTATTGGGGCCAAAGCAAATATGCCCGGCAAGATGCCCGCTACTTTCCTCGATACCCCAATGGTAACAATTGTGCCAACTTTATTAACCAGTGCCTGTTGGCGGGGCTGGCAGCGAGTAACCATATGCCTGCGGTAAGGGCCAGTGCTGATACGTTACACCATATGCCGGGCTGGTATTACCGTAGCTATGAAGAAAGGGCCAGGGCATGGTCGGTGGTTCATGATATGTACCTCTATGCCAGCACAAACACGGGGCAGCAGGGGTGGCAGTTCAATTACCTTACCCGAGACTACCCGTCAAAATCGCGCCCAAACATTTTTATGGATGTAACCATTTTGCAAAAAGGCGATATAGTATTTATGGATTATGAACATGATGGCCATTTTGACCATGTAATGCTGGTTACAGATATCCTGCATGACGGCAAGTATTATGCAGATATCCGCCTTACAGGCCATACCGAACATTGGCGCAATAAGTCATTACTGGCTATTAAACAAAAATACAATTATAACATTACCTTCTTTGTGTTTAGGCCTGTGGGCTTCCGGTTGCAGTAATATGTTGCCGCTCATCTAAATCAAACCACTTCAGTTCTACTTCAATTTGTTCTACTAATTTGTTTTTTCGTATATTAAATTGTCTTTGGCTTGGCTGGCTTCATTGATTTTAGAAGTAAATCACAGCAGGCCAACAGGCTGTTAAACAGGTATAGGCTCATGAGTAAAGTAAAAAATATAGTGATGGCGTATGGGCTGTCTATTACAATGCTTTGGCAACCTGCTGTGGCGGGTACTTTCAATATTGAGTCTTTTATGGCTGCCAATATACCAGGCACAGGTATTGTAAACCAGGAGCAGTTTTTTGAGCAATTTCCTTTTCAGGATTACCTGTTAACCTACAACATCAACGCACCCGAAGTATTGCAGGCCCATTGCGCCCGGTTTACAGCTTTGGGGGTAGAAAAAGACCATTTTTTGATGCGGCTGGCCCAGGCCTATGCCACCCAGCACCTGCTGGGTGCCCCCCCTCTGCAAAGGCTTGTTAAAGCTTGTAATACAGCTAAAGTATGGCTGGCCTACCAACCGGCAGATGGCTCTATAATTTATGAAGTAATGGCCGATGTATTGTGCCAGCATATTGCTACTGCCCTTGAAAAAGGCATTGCCAGTGGTACATTAAGCAAACACAACAAACAGGTAAAAGCATTGGTGGCCCTCATGGCTACCCAACAGTATTACATTAATATACCCAAAAGCAATTGGGAAAAGTTTAAACAGCATGCCAATGACGGCAATTGGGCCTACATATGGGACAGGGTGCAGAAGCGTTACCTCCCTCAGCTCATTGGTTCAGTGATAGCGTTTTTAGGTTTGCTGGTGGGCATAATTTACCGAAAAAAAATACGTTTACTCTTTATACAAAAGCGCATGGCCCAATAAGGCCTTTCTCTACTCATCACCTCTAAGGGGCGTAGTTCGTAAGGTAAGTAGTACCACCGAATACCTGCCCAATAATTGATTACACAGGTTTGGCCACTAAGGGGCTACAGGCTGGTGCTGCCCTTATTTTATTGACTTTACTCACAGGTACACCAGTACCTGCCTATTTATACTAACACAATCATGTTCACTAATTCATTAAGGTGTATGAAAAATTTGTATTTCGTGATCAATCTATTGCTTCCGTTTTGGCTGTTAGGCAGCCTGCAAGCACAAAGCCAACAAACCGGCGGGGGCTTATTTGCCGCCCCGCATACGGCAGTGCAGCTTACTTTGGGTGGCAGCCATACCAACGTGGCACCATCAGCAAACAGCTCTTTTAGTGAAGACCTGGTGGCTACTTTTCGCGAAGGCGACGTGCACATTTACGAGCTCAACAGCGGCTACCGGCGCATTGGCCATTCGGTGTGGCTCAAGCGTAAATCAAAAAAGGTAAAGGCCAAATACTTTGCTTCTGGTGATGTGTACAACAATTACCGAGGCTGGCAAAACCAAAAACAGATCATTATGCATTGCAGTGGGGCCTTTACCAGTGATGACACGCCCCTGGGCCTTACCGTTGATAATGGGCGTATTGTCAATAAAAGGCTTGACGAAACTATGGATGGCCTGGTGATTATTTATGCCACAGGGGGCATAGTCGTGTCTGATATTGACGAGGCCAACCTGTACCTGGGCAGCCTGAATAAAAAAATTGACCCGCGCAGTTATTTAGACAGGGCACAGCTGGTAAAATGGGCCGAAAGTGAAGAGGCCACTATTTTTCAGACCCAGCTGCTGGCCTATAAAAATAACCTGCGTTTGGTGCCCAACCAGGCCCGAACAGAATCGGCCGAGCGCCGAATACTGGCACTGGCAACTGATAGCCAGTCGCAGTTATTCCACATCATATTTAACGTAACCAAAGGGGTATACCTGGGCGATATTACCAAGGCCATATTTAACTACCTCAATGACAATGATATGAGTGTGGTGGCTATGCTAAACCTTGATACGGGTGCTTACAACATCCTGAACCTGTTTAACGAGCAGGGCCAGAGCACCGGCATTCATGGCTCTACCAACCTTGAAAAAGCATCTAACCTATTGGTTTATTATTATGAATAAACACCACACGCTGCTCAAGCTAAGTCTGCTGGTTATGCTGGCCCTGCTGTTGGTTACCTGTGTGCCCAAAAAGGCATACATTTCAACCTCAGAGCAATTGGCCAGCCATAGAGACAGCCTTGAGCGTGTATACCGCGAAATGGCCAAGGCCGTGCAGGCCATTGAAGTGTTGCAGGCCCAGCGCGATTCAGCACAATATATGCTGCGGGTATACTCTGATAGCCTGGTGCCTGTTATGAACGACAGCCTGCAGCAACTGGCAGCCGATTTGGCCATTTTACAGCACGATTCATCACAAAATACCCTGCTGTTAGATTCAGTGAAGACGCTTGCCAGGCAAAACCAAAGGTTGCGCAAGCGCAACAAACAGCTTGTGCTGGATGTAAACTGGCTGAAGTACCTGAACAATAAGCTCAGAGACTCATTGTTTGCCGTAAGCGAACAGCTGCTGTTAAGCGGCAAGCCCATCAATACCAATATGGCGGGCAGTATGCAGCAGTTTAGCAATACGTTTGATTACTACATTGCCGACCTGAGCAGCAGCAAGCTTGAGTTTTACTGGAAGGACGAAAAAGGTAAAATTTACAGCAGCCTTGATAAGCTGCGTACCGGCCTGCGTGCCAACCAGAAAATGCTTGTATTTGCCACCAATGGGGGCATGTATACCAGCACCCAGCATCCGCAAGGGCTGTACATTGAAGATGGGCAGCTCATTACCCCGCTAGATACGGTAAAAAATGCGTACGGCAACTTTTACATGCAACCCAACGGGGTGTTTTTAATTGATGATTTGGGGCAGGCCCATGTCATGACTACCCAGGCCTTTAAAGCCTACACAGGTAAGTCTAAGCAGGCCACACAGTCGGGCCCCATGTTGGTTATTGACGGTAAACTGCACCCCAGGTTCAACAAGGGTTCACCAAACAAATACATTAGAAGCGGGGTAGGGGTTATGCCCGATAATAAAATTGTGTTTATCATATCACGCAAGCCAGTCAACTTTTATGACTTTGCGGTGCTGTTTCGTGATGAGTTTAAGTGTAACAACGCTTTGTATTTAGATGGGGCCATCTCACGCATGTACCTGCCCGAAATTGGCCGTAAGCAGCTAGGCGGCAGTTTTGGGGTGATGATTGGCGTAGTACGCTAAGGCATTATTGACCATTTTACACAACAGGCCCACGCCTTTAGTCATTACAGGCGGGGTACAAACATACCAAACCATGAAAACCAAATTAACCTGTATACTGCTGGCCAGCCTTTTGGTTGCGGCTGGCAGCATTGCCCAGCCCGGTGCTTCATTGCAGCGGGGCCTGGTGGCGCATTATAACTTCAATGCCAACACCAAAGACGGCAGCGGCAACAACAACCATGGGTATATGAACGGCGGCGTAAACTATGATTTTGACCGCTTTAACAACAAATGCAGTGCCATGCGCTTTGATGGCGCTGGTTTTATTACAGTGCCCAGCTCGGCCTCATTGAAAACACCCAGAAGTGAACTAACCGTAGCCACGTGGATTAACGTGCAGCCCAGCCCTGGCAAAAGCCTGGCCTGGTTAACCGTGTGCTGTAAAGGAGATTTGGTAGATGAGCGCCAAAACAGCCCACAATACCGCATGCAGTCTACTTCAGTAACCGTTTCAATCAATACTGATTTTACTGAGCCGGCCGATTTGAGCATTAACTATGGCCAGTGGTACCATTATGCACTGGTATATGATGGCAGTGATGTACGTACTTTTTTAAATGGCAATGAGGTGTTTAGCTACCCTTACTACCAAAGCTTTACACCCAACGACAGGCCACTTGAAATTGGCAGAGACATGCCTGGCGAGATTGAGTATTTTGTAGGCCTGATGGATGAGCTGCGTATTTATAACCGCGCCCTGACCGATAGCGAGGTGTTGGAGCTTTTTTATGATGATACTGACCGAAACAGAACAGATGTGCTGTGCCCCGGCGAAGCCCCGGTAAACCCAGTTCAGGAGCCTGAAGAAGAGCCCGAGGAAGAACCTGAAGAAGAGCCTGAAGAGGAACCAAAGAAAGAACCTGCCACGCCAGAGGTAATTGAAGTTGTACGGACTGATACGGTGTATGTGCCCCGGCGTGATACAGTATTTGTGCCCGTGCGAGATACTGTAGTGATTGAGCGGCGAGATACGGTTTATGTTAACCCTAACCCACCTAATAATGGTAACCAACCCAATAACCCCAACGAGCCAAACACACCCAACGACCCGAACGACCCCAACGACCCAAATACACCCAACAACCCGAATGACCCAAATACGCCCAACGACCCAAACACACCCAACGACCCGAATGAGCCAAATACGCCCAACGACCCAAATGCGCCCAACAACCCCAACGACCCGAACGAGCCAAATACGCCCAACAACCCGGTAGGGCCAGCTA
>CAZXTW010000122.1:0-11336 GCA_964643525.1 uncultured Roseivirgaceae bacterium | reverse complement strand
TTTATCACAGAAGTTACCCAGGCAGCCAACCCAACCTTTCACAACCTGCAACAACAGGCCAAAGCACTGCTGCAACAGCACCCAGGGCTGGCACAACCCGCCAGCAGCACTGCCGCATGGCAGTTTATTGCCAGCACCCTGCAACTAAACAGCCAACAGGCCCTGCTGGCTGCCTATGGCGCAGCCCATGCCGCCCTAAACCAGTAAGCCTACTTTTTAAACCCCACTGCCAAACAATTAACCACCCCCATAGTTTATACCATGCGGCAACCTAGCATTGGCGCTAATTATCAGACCTGAAAATTCTGCATACTAATGAAGCGTATTTACACTAACCTTCTGTTGGGCTGTTTGGCCCTTTGCCTAAACTTAAGCTTTAGCCTCACAGCAGCGGCCCAAACAGAAATGCCGACTGATAACCCCTATCAGGCCCGGTACAACACACCCGACCATTGGACCAATGCCATTAACTGGAGCAACGTTACAAACGCCAGAAAGGTAAAAGGCCTCATTAAACCTAAGTTTTATATTGATTCAGTAGTGCTTCACAGCACTTTACACGAACTGGCCAGCCAGGGCGGAGGTGTATTGTATTTTAAAAGGGGCACCTACAACTTTACATTTGATGTGCACCTGCCCAGCAACGTGGTTATACGGGGCGATGCCGCCGAAACCGCCGACGCCACCACTGAAGGCTTTACCCCTAAAACGCGCTTCGTATTCCCTAAATTTGCCGCAAAAAGCTTCCCTACCACCCTTGAAGATATGGGGGGCACCAACGGCGAAGCATTTAAACAAATAATTGCCGCAGGCCCTGCCCAACAATATTTTGGGCTGGTTAACCTAGATATTAACAGAGCCACCATTGCATTTTATGGCAGCAACTACGTACCGGTAAAAAAAGGTAAACGCCAAAGCATGGCCGCCGGGCAGGCACACAACCATGTTTTATTGCAAGGCCTGCGCATTAACAATGCCGCCGTGGCAGACCCCGCTGTACCGTACGACTGGCAGGTGAAAGAAAACTTTGGCTGGGTACGCTGGCCCTGGAAGCACGGCGCCAGTATTGACATAGTGGGCAGCCATGTGGTTGTAGCCAACTGCCGCCTGAATGACGACGACTCTGACAATTTCAGGCAAAACGGCTTTTTAGCTGAAGATGGTTATATGGCCGACGGTTATAAGGCTGTTTTCAGGTATGCCGACCACCCCGGCATTAGCATTAACAGCCAGAAGGTAGTACGCAAACCCGTTACTAACGACCGTGTAGGTAATGCCTTTACTTACACCAATTACGTCACCACCGCAGAAAAGCCCAATAAAAAATTAGAGCCTGCCCTGTTTTACGCAGGTATTGAGGTGCTTGATAACCACGTGGCCGTGGCCCAAAACAACAAGGCCCTGCTGGTTGCTGGCAAAAATGCCACGCTGGCAGGCAATGTTGAGCAAACTATTGACCATGCACCTAACCTCATTGCCGAGGGCCGCTATACTGTAAACCAGTATTACGATGCCCTGTATAAAATACGCGATGAGCGTACTGAAACAGGCCTGCACATCAATAAAAGTAATGACTCACTGCCATACCGCCTGGTAAAACCACAGAACCCTGAAGTAGCTAAAAACTACCCGCTGGTAGTATTTTACCACCACCAGGCTGCCCGCGGTAAAGACAACGCCCAGCAACTGCGCCACCTGCTATGGATGTTTGAGCAGGAAGAAACCAAGGCTGATTTTCCCTGCTACATCCTGGCCCCGCAGCTACCTGTAGAAGAGTACCAGTGGATGTCACCCTTTGGCTTTAGCAGCCACTGGCCGCTTAACTCAACCGTAGAAATTATTGACCAGCTTGTAGTAGAGCACAATATTGATGCCTCACGCATTTACTTAATTGGCGTAGGGGTTGGCGGCAACGCCTGCTGGGATATGGGCCTGAAGTTTTCTGATAAGTTTGCCGCTTTAGTGCCCATTGGGTCGTTTTACCGCATTACCAGTTCATTGGCCCGGCACCTGGGCAAAACACCTACCTGGATGTTCCACGGCACCGGCGACCAGAATGTTTCTATTCTTGACAACCGTATGATGTATTCTGAGTTGAAAGCGCAAAATGGACTGATTAAGCATACTGAGTTTGACAATGCCGGGCGCTTTTGCTGGGACCGGCTGGCCGAGGTTGATGGCTTTCTGCCCTGGTTGTTTGCCCAGCGCAATACAAGGCTGCGCTCTGACATTAAACCACAGAAGTAACGCGCAGCCCTAAACAATCCTGCCAGAATGTAGTTAATCAATAGTGCCCCCGCCAAATCAATAACCAACCGTAGGGGGCTTTTACACCTTACCATTGTATTGACCTGCCAAATCGGTACTGCACCAAACAGCTGCCCAGGCACTTTTGTGCCGCTCAGGGGCGGAAGTATAACGCCGAACCAATAGTACTGAACCATTGGAAATAACTTAGTGAACATGAACATTCGTTTAATGAAAGGGGCCTTACTTGCTACTGCACTGGTGGGTTTTATTGCCGCAGTAGGCTACAAACAGCCAGTAGAAGTAAACAACTTTAATGACCTGCCTGAAACGCCGGCACAATTGGGTGCCGTCTTGTTTTTTGACCCAATACTATCGTATGACTACAGCGTGAGCTGTGCCTCGTGCCACAAGCCTGAGTTTGCCTTTGCTGATAACCAGGCTTTTAGTGTAGGGGTAGATAGCATTATTACAGGCCGCAACACCCCTTCAGTCACTTATATGAAAGGCCGTAACATTTACTTTTGGGACGGCCGCGCCCATTCGTTAGAAGACCAGGCCATGCAGGTAATTTCAAACCCTAATGAAATGCGGGGCGACTGGGAAGAACTGATACGCCGCTTTAAAGAAAGCGAGTATTACAGCCAGGCTTTTATGAATGTGTTTTTTGATGAGCCCGACACAGCTTACCTGTTTCAGGCCATTGCCGATTACCAGCGCACCTTATCAGCCTATGATTCGCCTTATGACCGCTATATTGCTGGTGATGAAGATGCGATGAATGCCTCTGCCATTCGGGGCATGAACCTGTACTTCAAACACAATACCTGTGGCAATGACGAATGCCACGCAGGCGTTGACCTAAGCAATGACAGCATTGTAAACATAGGGGTGCATAATGAAGATAAGGGGCAGTATGAAGTTACAAAGCTGGCCCGTGATATTGGCGAGTTTAAAACACCACACCTGCGCAATATTGCCATTACCGCCCCCTACATGCACGATGGCTCAATGGGCACCCTGCGTGAGGTAATGGACTATTACAACGATATGGACAATTTCCCTATTTCTGGCCCAACACATGCAAAGGTAAAACGCCAGCGCGCCAGGCCACTGACCGATGGTGAAATTGATGATTTAATTGCCTTTATGAAAGCCCTGACCGACTCGCGCTATGCTGATAAACTAAAAGAACTGGAGGCCAATGCAGCCACCCCAACACCAAGCAATGAAGGCGAGTAATTAAACTCTAGGCGTATTGACTACCTATACCGGCGTGTATTTATGACCAATGTTACTACCCGATAACAGTCACTACAAACCCTATAACGCTTAGCTATGATTGACGAGTTAAAAAAAATAAGTTCGTTAATAGGCAACACGCCCTTAAGGCAGCTCAACCACGAGCACGCCAACCTCTATGCCAAAATTGAATATGCCAACCTGACAGGCAGCATTAAAGACAGAGCTGCCTTTAATGTATTGTACCAGGCCATAAAACGAGGCGAAATAAACCAGGATACCACCGTGGTTGAAAGCAGCAGTGGCAATTTTGCCATAGCCCTGGCCACCATTTGCTCGTTGCTGGGCCTGCGCTTTGTGCCTGTAATTGACCCCAACGTTAATAAAGACAACGAAAAGCTGTTGAAGTACCTGGTACCTGAAGTGGTAAAGGTAACAGAACCCGACCATACAGGTGGCTACCTGCTTACACGCATACAAACGGTAAAAGACCTGTGCCAGCAAAATACCAATAGTTACTGGCCCAACCAGTATGCTAACCCTGATAACTACCTGAGCTATTACCATACACTGGCCGTAGAGCTTTGCCAGGCTTTTGATACGCTTGACTATGCCTTTATAGCCGTAAGCTCGGGCGGTACCATTACTGGTACCTCGCGCAGGCTAAAAGAAAAATACCCCAATATTAAAATCATTGCGGTAGATGTGGAGGGCTCAGTAATATTTGGCAACAAACCCGCCAAGCGCTATGTATCTGGCATTGGGGCCAGTAAGGTGCCGGTGTCATTACAAAACGCCATTATTGATGATGTAGTGATGGTTTCGCACGCCGATTTGTTTCAGGGCTGCCAGGACCTGCTCAGCAAGCAGTCAGTCTTTGGTGGTGCCTCAGCAGGGGCAGTTTATGCTGCCGCCAACCGTTACCTGGCCAATATCAGTAATGGCAACACCACTGATAAACCCAATGCGGTGTTTATATGCCCCGACAAGGGCAGCTCATACCTTGACACCGTGTTTAACCCCCAGTGGGTAACCAATATTAACAGCAAAATTAGCAACGAGTACGTGCTGGCCTAAGCCCCACCACGGTTTGATGATTCATAATTCACACACCATTGATTGAACAAACCAAATGCTTTACCTGAATCAAAAACACATTGAAGAAATTGGCATTGACTGGGTTAAGATAGTAGCCCTGATTGCCGAAGCCGCACAAACCATTGAGCGGGCAGACTTTGCCCAGCCCATTAAGCCTTACCTGCGTTATAAAGACCTGACCAACAGAATTATTGCCATGCCCGCCTATTTGGGTGGCGAAGTAAACCTTGCTGGTATAAAATGGATTGCCAGCTTTCCGGGCAATATTCATAAAGACCACGGCATACCCCGAGCCAACTCGGTTACTGTTCTGAACGATGCTGATACAGGCCAGGTTAAAGCTACCATTAACACCACCATTGTTAGCGGCATACGCACCAGCGCGGTTACTGGCTACCTTATTCATGAGTACCTGAAGCGCAAGGGCACCGACAAAAAATTCACCCTGGGTATGACAGGCTTCGGCCCTATTGGCCAGCTGCACCTTTCAATGGCCCTGGCCCTACTGGGCGATAGCTTTGAGCGCATTGACATTTATGACCTGCGCCCCATTGACGAAGCCCTGCTGCCAGCCCAATACCGTGATAAAATAAATATTGTATCGTCATGGCAGGAAGCCTATGCCGATAAAGATATTTTCATGACCTGCACGGTATCTAAAAAGCCCTATGTTGACATTGCCCCCAAGAAGGGCTCGCTACAGCTTAATATTTCATTACGCGATTATGTGCCCGAGTATTTGAAGTATGTAGATGTGATGGTGGTTGACGACTGGGAAGAAATTTGCCGAGAAAACACTGATGTAGAAAACATGCACAAATCACAGGGCCTCACTAAAGAAGATACCGCTTCTATTGGCCAGCTGGCTGCTAATGGGGGTTTGCAGCATGTTAAAGACGACGATGTAATTATGTTTAACCCCATGGGCATGGCCGCTTTCGATATTGCCGTGGGCAGCTACTATTACAACGAAGGTATAAAAAGAGGGATTGGTGTGCTGTTAGAAGCATAACACCCACAACTGCTGGCAGCCATTACCTCCCCAAACTGATGGGTGGGCTGCCGGCAGCTATTTATTGCTCTATCACAGCAATTTGCTTTTTAATCTCTTTTATTTTTTCGCTTACCTTAAGCATCTCCTCATCGTTTACCGCAATGCCCTGTTGCTTAAGGTCAATGTTTTGTTCAATGGCCACCTCTTCATCCGCATTTTTTTCTAACGCCTGCTCAAGGCGGCTACGGTCTGCCCTGTTGTTTTCCAGCCTGAGATTCAGGTTGGTAATGTCTCTTTCCAGCTGGTTCTGGTATTTACTTATGGTGCGCAGCTCTTCTTCAGCCTGCTGCAACAGGCTGGTCAGGTACTGGGCATGCAGGTGTCGCAGCAGCTTATCAGTAATATCATGCAGCTCCTGGTAAAGGTCTGTCTCGTTGTCACCAGTAAACAATGAGGCATCGGCCCCTATATATACGGTAGCACCCTGCCCTTGCCCAGCTACCATACCGTATAGATATACCTGCTCGGGCAAAGGGCTCTGCAGCAGGTAGTCTGTAATTATTACAGGGCTTTTAATGGTAGGCCTTAGTTTACCGTAATTGCGTAAAAAATCCTGCGTCCAGCGAGTCACATCTTCGGCAAAAGCATCAGCTAAAAGGCTTGAGTAACCGTACAGCTTTGTTTTGCGGCCATGGTAAAACTCATCTTCAGCTGGGGGCGAGTACAGCGACTGGCCGCAGGCAGCACCACACAGCAACAGCACCAGCAGGGTTAGGGGTATAGTAAATAATCTCATATTTTACTCTTGAACGGTTCGTGTTGTGGCAATGTTGTCATAGCTTAGATGCACACCGCAAAAAAAGTATAATTAAGGCAACTCACCAATGTCAAAAAACTTCCTTTTAACAGGCGGCTCAGGCTTAGTTGGCCGGCAGCTCACACAACTTTTACAGCAAGCAGGCCACCAGGTAAGCTGGCTTACGCGCAACCCCAGCAAAGGTGGGCCAGAAGGCGTACAGCTGTACCAGTGGAATGTTGACGCAGGCACCATTGACCCACAGGCCCTGGCACAGTGCCATTGCCTGGTGCACCTGGCTGGCGCTAATGTAGGCGAAGGGCGCTGGACGCCCGCCCGCAAAGCAGAAATACTGAGCAGCCGTGTCAAGAGTACCCAAATGCTGGCCCAGCAAATTAAAAACAGCAACACCAAACCCGAAGCTGTGTTGTGCGCCTCTGCCATAGGTATTTACGGTATGCATGAGGGCCACGTAGTGCTTACTGAAGAAAGCCCCCATGGCCATGATTTTTTGGCAGAGGTTACCAGGCAATGGGAGGGTGAAACAGCTGCTTTTGAGCAAATGGGCATCAGAACGGTAAATCTGCGCATTGGGGTAGTAGCTGCCCTGGGCGGGGGTGCCCTTGAGGCCATAGCCAAACCGGTACGTATGGGTGCCGGGGCACCACTGGGCAATGGCAAACAGGTAATGAGCTGGGTACATATTGACGATGTGTGCCAGGCATTTTTATTTGCCTATAACAACAACCAGCTAAAAGGCCCGTATAACCTGGTGGCCCCCAACCCGGTAACCAATGCGGCCTTTACCAAAGCTGTGGCCAAAGCACTGGGTAAACCCTTATTTTTACCTAATGTACCCGGCTTTGTACTGAAAATGATGCTGGGCGAAATGTCGCAAATTGCCTTACGTGGCAGCAACGTAAGCAGCAAAAAGCTTGAAGAGGCCGGCTTTAACTACCAGTACAAAACGCTTCAACCTGCACTTGCAAACCTGCTGGCCCGGTAATGGCAATTGATACAATACTGCTTACACCTACAAGATAAATTACAGACTATGAGCGAACAACAACCCAACCCAACACCACAACACACCAGCGAAAACAAAAAAGAAGAAGACAGAATTAGAGAAGCCTTTGCCAATAAAGACTGGCACGAAATTAAAAGCGCCCACTCGTGGGTAATATTTAAGGTAATGGCCGAGTTTGTAGAGGGCTTTGAAAAGCTGGCCAAAATTGGGCCCTGCGTCTCAATATTTGGCTCGGCACGTACCAAGCCCAGCCACCCTTACTATAAAACGGCGCAGGAAATAGCCGCGCGCCTGGTAAGGCATGGTTACGGGGTAATTACCGGTGGCGGCCCCGGCATCATGGAGGCAGGCAACAGGGGAGCCCACCAGGAAAAAGGCAAGTCAGTAGGCCTCAATATTATTTTGCCCTTTGAACAATACAATAACCCTTATATTGACCCTGACAAGCTTATTACGTTTGACTATTTTTTTGTACGCAAAGTTATGTTCGTCAAGTTTGCCCAGGGGTTTATTGTTATGCCCGGTGGCTTTGGCACCTTAGATGAACTGTTTGAATCACTTACCCTGATACAAACGCAAAAAATTGGGCGTTTTCCTATAGTGCTGGTAGGCCGCGATTTTTGGGGTGGGCTGTTTGACTGGATACAACAAACATTATTAGAAAAAGAAAAAAACATTAATGCAGAAGACCTAAACCTTGTTAACTTAGTTGACACAGCAGAAGAGGCCGTACAGCTTATTGACGAGTTTTACAGCAAATACAATAAATTATCGCCTAACTTTTAATGAAGTCACTGGTATTGCACGTGGTTTATGTGGCCACAATTTTGGTACTGGCTGTGTTATTGTATACCCAGCAGCGTTCACAGCCTGCCAACACTTATAACCCTGTTTGGCTGCCTCAGGCAGCCAGCATTGATACCACTTACCTGCCCAGGTATGAAATACGTACGTTTGACCTGCCAGATACTATGTACTTTGCTGGTGAGCGCGTTCCCCTGGAATATGCAGATATTCGCGAGCGCCTTGACCGCGAGATACACACCAATATTTATTGGAACACCAACACGGTGTTTTTAATGAAGCGTGCCGCACGCTGGCTGCCACAAATAGAACCAATTTTAGTAGCCAACGGCATACCAGCAGATTTTAAGTACCTGCCACTGATCGAGGCCGGGCTTACCAATGCAGTATCGCACAGGCAGGCGGTGGGCTTTTGGCAAATATTAAAAGGCACCGGCAAAGAGCTGGGCCTTGAGGTACGAAGCGAAGTTGATGAACGCTACCACCCACTGAAAAGCACCGTTGCAGCCACTAAGTACCTGAAAAAAGCCTACGAAAAGCTGGGCAGCTGGACCAACGTTGCCGCCGCCTACAATATGGGCGTAAGCGGCCTGAACAGAAGGCTTAACCAACAACAGGTTAGCAGCTATTACGACCTGCTGCTTAATCAGGAAACTACCCGTTACGTGTTCAGGATACTGGCCATTAAAGAACTGATGGAAAACCCCGAACGCTATGGCTATTATATACCAGACTACCACCTGTACAGCCAGCAGCCGGTTCAAGTAGTAGAAGTATCAAACACCATTGCCAACCTAACTACCTATGCAAAAGATAACGGCATTAACTACAAACTGCTAAAACTGTATAACCCCTGGCTACGTAAAAACAAACTTACAGTTAAGCGAGGCAAAACCTACCAGATTACCCTGGTGCAGCAAAAGCCCGCGGCACCAACCACCCAGGTGGCAGATACTACCCTGCAACCACAGCCTGATACCCTGCCATACGTTATTGACAGCATTCATTAAGTTTGTATTATATGTGGCAAATTTCACAGTAGTTGCGGCTTAACCCTATGGGTAGTTATTACCTTTGCAGCCACAAATTTTGCATAAACACTGGTTTAACTATGAAAAGCCTTAACCAAATATGGGCATACCTCTCTTCTACCGAAGCGCTCATTACCATGGGTATAGTGGTACTGTACTTCGTTTTGAGGCTGCTTACTGATTACTTTATTACCAAACGCCGGTTGGGCCAACGTTTTGATGCCGTACGTACTGCCTATATAAAAAAGTTAGTGCACTACCTGCTGGCCTTATTAATGTTAAGTGTCATTGGCGTTGTATGGGAAATTTCAATCAGTGGCTTGTCAGTGTATTTTGCATCATTTTTTACTGTGGTGGGTGTAGGTTTATTTGCTACCTGGTCGGTACTGAGCAATATCACCGCGTCAATCATTTTATTCTTCTTTTTCCCAATCAAAATAGGCTCTCACGTGCGCATTGTTGATGGTGATAACTCTATGGAAGGTGAAGTGTGCGACCTTTCGTTTTTTTCTGTCAGAATCAAGCGTACTGATGGCACCGAGGTATACTACCCAAATAACCTGGCCATACAAAAAAGTATTGTGCTGTTAAAAGTAAACGAATAACGGTGCCTCATGCATTGTACTGGTAATGCTGTTTCTTTGCGGCAAGAATTAATTACCAAAGCAACAAACAGGCGTTATGCTTAAAAAATATACCCGTGCCCAGCTAAGCCTACGCAACGGCCAGGATAAAGAAGAGGTGTGGGTGGCCTACAAAGGCATGATTTATGACATGAGTAAATCGCGCTTATGGCGTAACGGCAAGCATTACCAGCACTGGTCTGGCCAGGACCTAACCGCAGAATTGGTAAACGCCCCGCATACTGCCAACGTATTTGATAAGTTTAAACCCATTGGTGAACTGACCGACTAGTAATAATGCCTATGATAGCCATAGCCGATAGTGGCGCCACCAAAACAGAATGGCGCTTTTTACAACCTGACGGTGTCATTAGCCAGGCCAACAGTAAGGGGATTAACCCCTTTTACCAAACGGCCGAGCAAATTGCTGAAATAATACAACAGGCCGCACGCCAAGCTAAAGGTACAGCTACCGAAGTGCACTTTTACGGGGCCGGCTGTAATACTGACAATAACATTAACACAGTGAGTCATGCACTGGCCACGGCCTTTGAAGGGGCCCAGGTTGCTGTGCACCATGATTTGCTGGCTGCAGCCCATGCCCTGTGTGGCCACCAGCCAGGTATTGCCTGTATATTAGGCACAGGCTCAAACTCGTGTTTATACGATGGCACTGATTTAATAGACCAGGTACCCTCATTGGGCTTTATGCTTGGAGATGAAGGCAGCGGCGCTGTTCTGGGTAAAACACTGGTTAACGCCTACTTGAAGCGCGGCCTGCCAGAACGCCTGGTTACCCAGTTTGAAAAGCGTTATACAATTAACGAAAAACAGGTGCTTGAACAGGTGTACCAAAACCCCATGCCCAGCCAGTATTTGGCTGGCTTTTCGCAGTTTTTGTTTCATAACATGAAAGACCCCTTCATTTATAAACTGGTGTATGAATGCTTTGCCGCGTTTTTTGAAAAAAACGTTATGCGCTACCCAAACTACCAGCAATACAAGGTACACTTTACAGGGTCAGTAGCATTTTACTACGCCAACATATTGAGGCGTGTAGCACAAGATAAGCGCATTACAGTGCAAAACATTATTGAAGGGCCTATTGCAGGCCTAACCTTATATTATCAAAACAAGCAGTAGGCCATGAGTAGCAAACCACCATATGACCCTGGCCAGGCTCTAACAGAAATGAGCAGTGACTATGACCACCTTGAGCAACTGCCCATGGGTGATTTGCTACAGGCCATTAACACTGAAGACCACCGGGTGCCGCAGGCCGTAGCCAAGGTTATTCCTCAAATAGAAGCTTTTGTAAATGCCCTGGTACCGCGCATGCAGGCCGGCGGGCGTTTGTTTTATATTGGCGCTGGTACCTCTGGCAGGCTAGGCGTGGTTGATGCCTCAGAATGCCCACCCACTTTTGGTGTGCCGCATGGCATGGTAGTTGGTTTAATGGCCGGTGGCGATGGAG
>CAZXTW010000121.1:0-11407 GCA_964643525.1 uncultured Roseivirgaceae bacterium | reverse complement strand
AAAGGCCGACGAGCGACTGGAAACTATGGTGATTGTTAAAAACACCCGCCTTAGTGTAATGCCAGTTAAAAAAGAGGAGTTTGATGTGATACTTGAGCTGGGCAAAAAAGAGTAAAAAACTCTTTGCCCCGGCTATGCAATTTGGCCCGGCAAGGCATCTGTTCTGTAAAAGTGCCCGTATAGTATTTGCCTATGGTTCAAGTATACCAATTTGTGAGGACCTAAACTTTTGATGAACGATGATGTATAAAGCCTTATTTGCATGTGCAGCCCTGCTGATCATGCTGTTGCCTGCTGGCCAGGCACAGGGCCAGGCAAATATTAACCAGCGCCTTGAGCTTGAAGTAAACAACAGCACAGATATACCCATTGCTGTGCCTATAGGCCCAAAAGGCGTCATTTTATTAGAGCACCTGAAAAAGCAAAGTGGCGGCAACCAGGGCGATGCCTATTTGTTTACCAAGTACTCAACCACCTTTGAAAAAGACTGGCAGCAGGGCTACCGGGTGATGCGCCGCATGCGGTTAAAGCTGTATGGCTATGAAGACAATTACCTGTATATGGTGTTTCATAATGAAATTAACCAGCAAATGCAGGTGCTTCAGGTAAACCCTGCAACCGGCGATGTGGTTAGTAATGATTTTTTTACGCTTAAAAAGCTGCGCCTGCAAGACTTTGCCGTGCTAAGCGGCCATGTGTTTTTTATTGGCCAGGTAAACAACAGCCCGGTGGTGTTCCAGATGGACACCAGAAAAGGCAGAAGCAAAGTGCTGCCCAGCGCCTTTGACGGCAAATCAAATAACATTATTGATATTTATGCCTCTTCCAAAGACGCCACCGTTAACATTGTTATAGGCTCTAAGCGCAACCGCCGCAATGCGGTGATTGTACGCTCGTACGATGTGCAGGGCACCGTTGTAGAAGACTTTATTGTTACCCCTAAAGAAAATTACAGCCTGCTTACAGGCAGGGTGCAACAGCTTAACCCTCAGCAAAGGCTGGTGGCCGGTACTTTTGCCTTTAAAAACTCAAGCAACCACCAGGGCTTTTATATATCTGGCTATGCCGGTGATGCGCTACAGTTTGAAAACTACTTTAAGTTTACTGAGCTGGAGAACTTCTTTTCGTTTATGGATGATAAGCAGCAGGCCAAAACCAAAGAGCGTGTAGAAAAGCGGGCCAGCAAAGGCAAAGACCTGCGCCTGCAATACCGCCTGCTTATTCATGACCTGGTACGCAACGGCAACCAGTATATAATGATAGGCGAGGCCTACTACCCTACTTACACTTCAAGCAACTTCAGAAACGGCGACCCCTACAGCTGGCGCTACCTGCCCAGGGGCTTACGCAATACCTTTTGGAATGCCCCCTACCTGCGCAACAATATGAATCAGCCGCGCATGGTGTTTGACGGCCACCTGTTTACCCATGCTGTGATTGCTGCCTTTGATACTGAAGGCAATTTGCTGTGGGACAATTGCTTTAAGATTGACCGCATCAAGACATTTGAGCTAAAAGAGCATGTAAAGTTAAACATTGAGCCCAACGGCGAAGTAACCTTGATATACCCCCTTGATGATAAGATTAAAAAAATGGTGATTGAGGGCAATGAAGTGGTTGAAAAGGAGGGTGAAGAAGTGCTGGCCTCTAATTACAGCCATGACAGGGTAAAACGCACCGAAGGGGGCGATGCCGCCTACTGGTATGAAGGGTATTTCATTGCCTATGGCTTTCAGCGGGTAAAGAATGCGGTAGATCAGGATGTGAAGAAAAAGCGCAACATCTTCTACATGAACAAGCTTGCATTTAATTGATTGAGCAATAACACCTAATTATGAAAAACTTACTGCCACCCCTGCTGGCCCTGTTGTGGGCAGCGGTTTTTGTGCTGCCTGCAACAGCACAAAAACGTGCCAAGCAGCCTGCCAATGATGAGCCCCCCCACCAGCTATTACAACCTAAACGTGTAGAACTGGGCCTTGAGCCCAATGAAAGTGCATTTACCATTATCAGTGCTGAAAAAGACGGACTGATACTGGTAAGAGAAACTGATGAGTTTGACGACCAGGGCCGTATTATCTGGGATTTTATTAAATATGACACCGCCCTGCACCAAGACTGGCGCATGACGCACAGCGTTAAAACCAACCACCAGTTTACAGGGTATGACTATTATGACGGCCACATGTATTTTTTGTATAGCAAGGGCCAGTACAGCACGCAGGGTTATTATATTTTAAAGGTAAACCTGGCCACGCAGCAGGTTACTACCCACGATATTAAGCGCATTATACCTATTGAACTGACTGACTTTCAAATTAACGGCGGCACGGCCCTGTTCATTGGCGAGGTAAACTACAAACCTGCCATACTGCATTATACCTTTGCTACTGACAGAGGCAAGGTATTGCCCGGCATTTACACCAACCTTGGTGAGCTGATTGAAGCTAAGGTAGATGATGATACGCGCCTGCTAACAGTCATTATGAATGAACGCAGCTTTAGGCGTACGGTAACCTTTAGCCTCAAAACGTTTGATGAAGCCGGCAACCTGATTAAAAAAAGACGGCTGAACCCTGGGTTAGACTATTCGCTGCTAAGCGGTAAAAGCACCACATTTTCTGACAATATGCAGCTGGTGGCCGGTACCTATACCCAACGGCGCAGCATTTACTCAAGAGGCCTGTTTATTGCCCGCCTTGATGATGACGGGCAGAAGGACATTCACTATTTTAATTATGCCGACCTGAAGAACTTTTTTAAGTACATGCGCAAAAAGCGCGAAGAGCGCATTAAAACCCGCATTAACAAGAAAAAAGAAAAAGGCAAAGACGTGAAGTTTAACTACCGGGTGCTGGTACATGAAATACTGGAGCGTGACGGGCAGTATATATTGATTGGCGAAGCCTACTACCCCCGCTACACTGCCCCCTACCCCTACTTTGCCGGCCTGAATGCCGACCAGACAGCCCGGCGGGCGGCCAGGGGCCTCTATACCAACTTTGACGGTTACCGTTACACCCACGCCGTATTGCTGGCATTTGATAAGCAAGGCAACCTATTGTGGGACAACAGCTTTGAAATTAATGATGTGGTAAGCTATAACCTTGAGCAGTTTGTGAGTGTAAGTGTTGAAGAAAACCGCATAGTGCTGTTGTATAACTACGAGAATGTGCTGCGCTCTAAAATTATTCAGGGTGGCGAGGTTATTGACGGTAAGGTTTCTGAAGATATCAGGCTGCGCTATGAAAACGACGAGGTGCGCAAAAACGAAGCAGCCTTTAGCGGGTTACAGTATTGGTACAATGACTACTTCTATGCCTTTGGCGTACAGAAAATACGCAACATGGCCGACGAGAATGTAAACCTGACCCGCGAGGTATTCTTTATTAATAAGGTAACCTATGCCAATGAATAGCACACCACAAGCACAAAAGTGGTGGTGAATTATTTAAGGAGAGTTCTATATTTGCATGAATTGTCATGCAGAAAAGACTCATACTAGACAGTGCGCTTTTAGAGGTAACGGTAAGCCGTTTGTGCCACCAGTTGCTTGAAGATCATGGCGACTTTACAGACACCGTGATGCTGGGGCTACAACCCAGAGGCATTTATTTTGCCGAGCGCATTAAAACCCGTTTAAGTGCCCTGCTGGGCAACCCTGTACATTTAGGCTACCTCGATACCACCTTCCATCGTGATGACTTCAGGCGGCGCGCACAGCCCCTGAAAGCCAATAGCAACAACGTACCCTTTTTAATTGAAGATAAAAAAGTGGTACTGATTGATGATGTGCTCTTTACCGGGCGCACCATCAGGGCTGCTATGGATGCCATGATTACCTTTGGCCGGCCCAGCAAGGTAGACCTGCTTATACTCATTAACCGCCGCTACAGCCGCGACCTGCCCATTGAGCCCCGCTACGTGGGCAAGCATGTAAATACCATACGCTCGCAACGGGTTAAGGTAGAGTGGCAGGAGCAGGGCTTTGAAGCTGATAATATTTGGCTGGCTTTACAAGAGGAGGACCAGGTATGAGCCAGTTAAGCACAAAGCATCTGCTGGGCATTAAGCAGTTAGTGCCCAATGACTTGAGCCTCATTTTTGAGCATGCTACTGAGTTCAAAAATGTACTGAATCGTGATATACGCAAGGTGCCCAGCCTGCGTGATATTACCATTGCCAACATCTTTTTTGAAAACAGCACACGCACACGGCTCTCGTTTGAGCTGGCAGAAAAGCGACTCTCGGCCGATGTGGTCAACTTTTCATCGTCAACCAGCTCAGTAAAAAAGGGCGAGACCCTGCTTGATACGGTGAATAACATACTGGCCATGAAGGTAGATATGATCGTGATCAGGCACGCCAGCCCAGGGGTACCCCACTTTTTGGCCCGTAACATTAACGCCAATATTATTAACGCTGGCGATGGCACCCACGAGCACCCCACACAGGCCCTGCTAGATACCTTCTCTATACAGGAAAAGCTGGGCACTGTGGCAGGTAAAAAAGTAGCTATTATTGGTGATATTTTACACTCGCGCGTGGCCCTGTCAAACATATTTGCCCTGCAAAAGCTCAAGGCAGAAGTAATGGTATGCGGCCCGGCCACATTATTGCCCAAACACATAGGCCAGCTGGGTGTAAAGGTAGAAACTGATGTTGATAAGGCCCTGCAATGGTGCGACGTGGCCAACGTGCTGCGCATACAGCTTGAACGGCAAAAAATTACTTACTTCCCCTCCTTACGTGAGTATTCGCTATACTATGGCATTAACCGCCAGCGGCTTGAAAAGCTCAATAAAGAAATTGTAATTATGCACCCTGGCCCTATAAACAGGGGGGTTGAATTGAATAGTGACGTGGCAGACTCTGCCCATTCAATTATTCTTGACCAGGTAGAAAATGGTGTGGCCGTGCGTATGGCCGTGCTTTTTCTGCTGGCAGGTGTTAAGGGGTAGGCTGGCGGTGGTTCAGGGGTTACTCCTGTAGCAGCAGGTACCGGTTTTTCAAAGCAAATGACAGTAAGCTGTTATTGCCTGTTATAGCCAGCTTTTTACAAATATTGTAGCGGTGGTTTTTAATTGTTTTAGGGCTAACAAACATGGCCTCTGCTATTTGCTGGCTGCTCATGTTATCAGCAATCAGCTTCAGCACCTTAATTTCAGCATTGGTCAGTAGCTCTATCTTTTCCTGATCGCCATTATCAACCACTTCTAAATTGGCATTTTTTACGTACTCTTTACAAGTATCGCTAATATACTTTTTGCCGGTCAGTACGTCGTTCAGGCAATCGCCCATTTCTTCCAGGGCACTTTGCTTCAGCATAACCCCAAACACCCCGCAATGCTTCATTTCATTCAGCATTTCGGCATCAATATGGTAGGTTAGTATTACCACACGGGTTTCTATTTTGTGGCGGCAAATATAACGGGCCAGTTCAATACCTGTCATGCCAGGCATGTCATTATCTAAAATGGCAATGGCGGGCTCATGTGCTTTTACCAACTCTAAGGCCTGCAGGCCGTCATAACTTTGGCCAACAACAGCAATTTCGGGCAATGTGTTTAGCAGGGCTTTAACACCCAGCGTAAAAACAGGGTGGTCATCAGCAATAATGACCTGATACTCTCTCTCTTTAGTTGCGTACATAATGTCTTGTTTAGGGTAACGCAAACAAATATTGGGTTCAACTCAATGCTCAATTGAAAAATAGGTTGGTTATTTAATGAAAGGTTAGGAGGTAAATTGAACTACAGGCAGCGTGCAATGTGTCAATTGATATTAATCGGGTTAACTAAACCCTTGCAATTATTGTTATTAATTTAGTGAATTTTCTACAGGATAAAAAGCTTTTTGCAAATTTGGCAAAATATTCTGTGTAAGAAAAAGTCACTATTACGCCCTTGCAACTCGCATTAAAATTGTTTCTAAAAATACCTTGATCAGGCCCTGCAATACCATTGCAAACGATTGCTCAACACCTATACCAAATACTTTGTGACGATTGCCAAAATGTTTAAGCCCATAAAAGGGCCGTAATTAATTAAAACCACCAGGACTATACCGCACACCTATGTAATAAAAACCCCCAATTTGAGGGCCACCAAAAAAATTACTGTACACATTATTGGTCAGGTTATTTGCACCAAACTGTAGCAGCAGGCCCTGGTCGGGCAGTTTGTAAAACAGGTTAAGGTCAAGTGTATTAAAGCTTTGTAGCTGGCCGCTGGCAAAATGCCCCTGCCAGTGGTAGCTGTCTTGCCAGCGCCACAACAACATGCCCCCCAACCGGTCGGTTAATTTATCGTGTCCCAGGGCCAAATTAAAGCGTGTACCTGGTGTATTAATTGAGGGGTTCACCAAATCATTGGCGCGGTCGTCCATAGAAGCAAACGTGCCATTAACCCGGGCATGCAGTCCATTGTTATTTCGGTAACTCACCCCCAGGCTAACGCCCTGCATCACCACATCCTCATTGGCATTGCCATAATAATAAATTACCTGCCTTGACTTTTCATCAAGCACCAGGTCGGCAGCAGCGGTGGTATCTAACGATACTGAAACCGTTGTAAAAGGCCTTACCACACCTATGCGGTCAATAAAATTCTGGTAGGTAACCCGGTAGGCGGTGGCCTCAACCATAACCTGCTGGTTTAACCAGCCCTGGTAGCCTATTTCAATATTCTCATTCGTTTCAGCATCTATCAGGGTAATATCACCTTCCTGCACAATGCCAGCGCCCAAAATACCCAAATTGCGCTGCACAGCTTCGGCCTGGGTAAAGCCATCGGCAATATCAGCCGCAACTGCTGCCCCATAATTATTCACCTCAGTTAAAAACACAGCATTGCCCACCACTGGCAAGTCTACCGGGTTTTGCCCGCCCGTATTAATCGTGGTAAACTCTATGGTGCCGCCTCTAAGTTCGGCCTCTCCAATAGGCTTTTGCACAAACGCCTCTGTATTATTCGGGTACCTGAAGCCCGTGCTGTAGGCCACCCTAAAGCGGTGGTTCTTAACCGGCTGCAGGGCTACCCCCAGCCGTTGGGTAGTCTGGCTGGTAAAATTCTCACTATCGTCATACCTGAAGGCCCCGTTTATATGAATCCGGTCATTCCAGAACGATTTTGAAAACTGGGCGTAAGCGCCAATCTCATTATAATTATCAATACCCAGCAGCGGGGTGGTTACGCGCCGGTCAGTGCCCAGCACTACCTGCCGGTTGTGCAGGCCCACCTGCAGGTCTAGCCAGGGCAACAGCTGCCTGAAGTTATAAGCTGCTTCAAAATGGCGCAGCGTAGTACTTTGCTCAACCTCTAAATCAGTAACCAGCTCTGGTGGCAGGTTGGGCACCAGCCCCTGGGTAATCTGCTCTTTGGTAAACTCAAAATCAAATGTGCCGGGCACCAGCCTGGGCTGGTTGGCAAAAGGGCGGTTGGGCAGCCCTGGGCCATCGGCATAGGCGCGGGCCACCACATGGTCGCGGGCAGGCACGCCAGCGGCACCCCCATAGGCCAGGCCGTAGTCCTGGTTCCATGAGCTCAGGCCCTTCACCCACAGGTTCAATGTACGCCCCAGCATACCGGCGTCTATACCCAGGCCGTATTCATACGTGGTGCTGTAATAGCGCACAAAAAAATTGTCATTACGCAGCTCAACCTTAAACCGGGTCTGCTCTAAATCATCCAGGCTGCCCCGGTTGGCACCTGTAAACAGCGTGCGGCCAGAACTGATCTGGTACTGCACAATGCCCTCAAGGTTGGGGTTAAAGCGGTAATGCAACGCACCGCCTATCATCAAATTGGTCAGGTCGTTATCAATCAGGTCGGCTTCATCATAACCGGTGCGGGTAACCAGCAGGTCATTGCCATTAGAGCCAAACGGAAAAATAGTGGCGCTTTCATCGCCATATACATGCAGGCCGTTATAGCCAGGGTCAGTATCGCGGTTGCCCAGCCCGTTACTGCCTATCCTGATGTTAGTCTGGTCAGTAGCAGCCCAGTCGGTGGCCGAAGCAAACTCAAAATTAACCTTAGCAGCCAGCTTATTGCTGTAGGCCCTGGCCCAGCGGATACCCCCACTAAATACAGGCGAGGCCCCGGCATCGCTGCCTGTATTATTTACGCCCAGGCGGCCATAAACCGTAGTACCGGTATGCACAAAGGGGCTTTTGCTGCGCACATTCAGCACCCCGTTTTGGGCATTGGGCCCATAAACAGCCCCGGCCGCTCCGGCCAGTAGCTGGGCCTGTTCAAGGTCAAGGTAGGCTATGCCGTTCATATTGCCAAAGCCATACCCCAGGCCTGCCGCCTGCTGGTCTACCCCGTCAACCACATACAACATGCGCTTATTCTGGTAGTCGCCAAAGCCACGCACATTCACTGATTGCATATGCATACTACTGGTAAACAAATCGGCTTCTGGCATTTGGCCAAACGCATCAAACACAGCATAACCTGGCTGCCGGGCTAACTCGGCACTGCCTAAGGTATAAACCGTGTAGGGGTTGGCGCTGGCAGCTCTGGGCAGCCTGTCAGTAGCATACACCGTTTGCTCAAAAGGGTGGCTGTTGCCGGGCTGTAGCTGCACTTCTATTGGCTGCTCAGCATCGGTACTGGCCACCTGCACCACGTAGTTTTGGTAGCCTGCCTTTGAAAAAACCAGGGTATACTGTTCGGCACGCTTTAAGCTCAGGGTAAACCGGCCATTGGCGGTGGTCAGGGCGGCAGGTAGCTGCTGGCGGGCACGTACCTGCACACCAGCTATGGGCTCGGCACTGGCACTGTCAACCACGGTACCGTTCAAAGTAAGTAATGCCTGGCCCTGGGCAGGCACACCCAGCAATAGCCCTACAACGGCAAAAAAACAATAATACAAGCGTGCGTTCATTCCTGAAAGTTCATTAATACTCGTGTATGCCATGCACTGCCAGCACAGCAGGGTCAAGATCAGAAACTTAGTTGTTTTTGTTGGTGATTGCAACATGGGCAGGCTGCACCGGTTGGCCGCTTACCCAAAGAATCAAACCCCTGCCATTTATTTAATATGATAATTGCTTATCTTTTCGCACTATGAAGAAAAAGCTGTGTTTGCTTGTGGTGCTTTTCTTGTGCCTTTTGGGTGGGCAGCGTGCCCACGCCACCCATATTGTAGGGGGCGAGTTTGAGCTGCTGCACGTGCGTGACTTTACCTACAACCTGCGCCTTATTCAGTATTTTGATGTCATTAACGGCAACCCCGGTGCTGAAGACTCTGTGGTGGTAGCCTGGATATTTGCTAAGAGCAACGACGAGTTTTTAAGCTCATGGCTGCTGCAAAAAGTTGAGCGCCGCATTATTGAATACTCACAGCCCGAATGCCAGGACGATGGCCTGCTTACGCGCCGCCTGGTGTATTCTGTTGAGATTGAGCTTGACCCCAACATATACAACGAGCCTGAAGGCTATTACATCGTGTTTGAGCGCTGTTGCCGCAACTTTAACGTAACCAATATTGTGGCGCCCGATGCCACCGGCCAAACATTTTATATGGAGTTCCCGCCGGTGGTAAAAAACGGCCAGCCCTTTGTTAACAGTTCACCAGAGCTGTTCCCCCCATTGAGTGACTATGCCCGCGAAAACCAGCCTTACTACTTTGATTTTGGCGGTGTTGATGCTGATGGCGACTCGCTGGTGTACTCACTGGTGCAGCCCTTCAACAGCTCGGCGGTTGATGCCCTGCCCAACCCAAGCAGTGCCCCCCACCCTTTTGTTACCTGGCAAAACGAGTTTGGCATTGACAATGTAATACCCGGCACACCGGGCCTTAGCATTGACCCCAGCGGCTTTTTAACCGTAACGCCCAGCCAGGCCGGGCTGTATGTATTTGCCATGCTATGTGAAGAGTTTCGTGCCGGCGTAAAAATTGGAGAGGTAAAGCGGGAGTTCCAGATGCTGGTACTGCCCCCAGACCCTGAGGCCATACCGCCAGAAATTCTTATTAGAAAGCAGGGCACTACCGAGCTGCTACCCGCGACTGATACCCTGAAGTTTACCTTTGATGAAGAAAAGTGCTTTGACGTACTGGTAACTGACGGCACCGCGCGGGTTACGGGCCGCAGTGAGCCTGTACGCATTGAAATACTGCCGGTGGGCTTCCCGGCAGATTTGAGCGGGGTGCTCAACCCCAGCACTGGCACCATTACCAGTGGTAACGACACCATTGTGTTTGAGGCCTGCCTGCCCGACTGCCCCTACGAGGGGCAGGAGGTGTTTACCCTTGAGCTGCGCGCCAGTGACCGCACCTGCCCCCTGCCCCTGATTGACACCTCATTTGTGGTGGTGCAAATTGAGCTGCCGCCCAATAATGACCCTTTCTTTGAATCGTTAGATACCGTGGTGTATGACACCCTGCGCGAAGGCGATAGCTACCAATTGCCCCTGGTTGGCCTTGATGTAGATAACAACGACCTTGAAATGCGCATTGTGCCCATTAACTTTTCTTTAGATGACATCCTGATTGCACTGCAAGACTCTGTGGTGACCCCCGGCCGCCTGGTTACCAATATTACCTGGCAGGCCGACTGCAATATTAACCGCTTTGGTGTTGATGACGACCTGGCGTTTTATGTACTGCTTGACGATGCCGACGTATGCATTGAAAACAATACCGACAGCCTGCTGGTTAACCTGCATATTATTTTTCCGCCCAATACTGACCCTGAGGTGAGCACCTCGCTGCCTGATGTGCCTGCCAATGCCGATAGCATTACGGTACAGTTCTTTCTTGACGAGCGCATTACCTTTACCGTATTTGGCAATGATGCTGATGGCGATTTGATTGACCTGAACGCCCTGATTGGCGGTAGCTTTGACTTTGCCCAGCTGGGCATTGACTTTACAGCTGCCAGTGGAGTGGGCAATATTAGCAGTGTGTTTAGCATGCAGCCCACCTGCGACCAGCTACGGCAGCTGGGGGCCGAAACGTTTACGGTAAGCTTTGTGGTAAATGATGATGATTTTTGCAAGCGCCCCAATGCTGATACACTGCATGTTACCTTTGAGTTGTTGCCCCCGCCAAACGCCCTGCCGGTGCTTACCGCCCAGGGCCTGCAAGATGGCGATACCATTACCATTAACGCTGGCGATGCCGTTGATATACCCTTTGTAGGCACTGATGCTGATGGCGACAGCCTGTTTTTGCGCCTGGTGCCTTTTACCGGCAACCTGAGCGGCCCTGGCTTTACCTTTACCAACCAAAGCGGCGTGGGCACCGTAAGCAGCCAGTTGACCTGGGCCACCAGCTGCGAAACACTGGGGCAAGACTCTGCCAGCAACAACCAAACCATACTGCCCCTGCAGTTTGTAGTGGCCGACAATTACTGCCTCGACCCAGGCCTTGACAGCCTGAACCTCACCATTGTAGT
>CAZXTW010000120.1:0-11415 GCA_964643525.1 uncultured Roseivirgaceae bacterium | reverse complement strand
CCAGGCGTTGCGTACTTTGTCTACATCGATGAGCAGTTTGCGAAAATCCAGGATGGTTACCGGATTGCAAGCCAGTACCTCTCGTGCCGTATGAAAGCTGTTCCCTTCCGATTCTCCTGGCTTTGGAGCCAGAATATTTATGCCGGCATTTGGTCTGATAGGTGTTGACTGGGCTTATGGCTTTGATGCGCTACCTGGTAGGCCAAATGCAAGTGGGGCACAGTTCCACTTCTCTATAGGCCAACAAATCAGGTAATCAACTTAACCGTCATGACAAAGAAAGTATTTTTAGTAGCATTCCTCTTGTCAGTCGTTAACTTTGCGGCTGCTCAGAAGTTCGGGTACGTCAATACCGAATACATTCTGAACAAAATGCCTGAGTATAAGGCAGCACAAGAAGAAATCAACAAACTCTCTTTAGAGTGGCAGGAAGAAATACAAGGTAAGTACAAAGAAATTCAGGCCATGCACGATGCGCTGGTGGCTGAACAGGTACTACTAACCAAAGAAATGTTTGACGAGCGTATGCTTGAAATCAGGGGAAAAGAGCAGGAGACGAAGGAGTATCAGAAAAAAGTTTTCGGTTTTGAGGGACTTTTTTTCCTAAAAAAGAAAGAATTGATAAAACCGGTACAAGATTTGGTGTTTGAAGCTGTAGAGAAAGTTGCCAAGAATAATCGGTTACAAATTGTCTTTGATAAATCGGGCGATCTTGTAATGATTTACACCGACCCCATTCATGACTACACAGACTTTGTGCTTGAAGAGTTAGGGCTGGGGGATGAGAATGATGTAATAAAGTAAGAAACTAAATTTAATTTTATATTAGTATGAAACGTACAGTAATGCTTCTGGGCTTGTTTTGCCTGCTGGTTGCAACCGCCCAGGCCCAAACAACCAAGATTGGCAAGGTTAATGTTGATTATGTATTGAGCAAGCTACCCGAGTACAAGTCGGTCGAGTCTGATTACACAGCTTATGAAACCCAGTTAAAAAATCAGTTACAATCAAAAGTACAGGATTTTCAAAACAAAGTAGCTGACTATCAACAAAACGCCCCCTCGTACAGTGATGTAGTAAGGGCTGACAAAGAAAGAGAAATCAAATCGCTGCAAACGTCTATTGAGCAGTTTCAGGCAGATGCTGAAAAATCATTGGCCAACAAGCAGGCTGAGTTGCTACAGCCTCTTTATGACAAAATAAAAGCTCAGGTGGCTACTGTTGCAAAAGAAAATGGTTATACCCATGTAGTTTCAGAAAGCGCTGGCCTTGAGCTGTTGATTTATGCCCCGGCAGATGCTGATATTTCTGATAAAGTAGTAGTAAAAATGGGTGGCTCAGTAAACTAAGCTGCCTTAAAAATAAAACTATAGCCCTTGCCTTATTGGTAAGGGCTTTTTTATGATGCAACCATTCATTGCCCCACCATATTTACAGCCAGGTAACCAGGTAAGTATTGTAGCCCCTGGCTATGCTGTTGAGCGTACCGCCATGCGCCATGCTATTGATATTTTAACCACGTGGGGCGTACAGGTGGTTGAAGGGCAAAACCTGTATGGCAATCAAAGCCCATTTTCAAGTACTGATGCCCACCGACTGCACGATATGCAGGCAGCATTGAATGCCCCAGAGGTAAAGGCAATTTTGTGTGCACGTGGCGGGTATGGCACCACCAGAATAATAGACCAGCTAAATTTTGATGCCTTCAAGGCGGCCCCCAAGTGGCTGGTGGGCTTTAGTGATATTACTGCTTTACATGCCCAGTTGTATCATTTGGGCTACCAATCATTGCATGCCACTATGCCCAAGGCATTTGACCACCCGCAGTCGCCCGCTTTACAGAGTTTAAAGGCTCTTTTATTTGGTGAGCCCACTCAAATACAGCTAAAGGCCAGTAAATACAACATAGCAGGTAATGCTAATGGACCTTTGTTTGGCGGTAACTTATCAATACTGGTGCATTTGTTGGGTACACCCACATGGCCTACAACAGCCGGGGCCATTTTGTTTATAGAAGATATTGATGAGCCGCTGTATAAAGTAGACCGTATGCTGGTGCAGCTTAAACGGGCTGGTGTTTTACAAAACCTGGCTGCTGTACTGGTGGGCAACTTTTCGGCCACAGCCTATACTGATACTACCTTTGCCCTTAATTTTTATGACATGCTGCTGGTACACCTGGCCGGGCTGAATATACCCGTTGTGTTTGACTTTCCAGTGGGCCATGAAGGCGTAAACAAGGGGCTGCCACAAGGCAGGGTGGTACAGCTCACAAGCGGGCCACAAACTGCTGTTTTAGATATACCCGCACAATAACCTCACTTAAAATATAAAGCCAGCTGCCAGGCCCGTAATAATCATTAACGGGGCAGGTATTTTGGTAAACTGTAGTAAGGCGAATGTGGCTGCAATAATTAACAGGTTAACAGGGTCTGGCGTGGTAAAAAACGGCACCCCCAGTATAAAGGCGGCAGCTATTACCATACCTGAACTACCGGCGCTTATCCCTTCTAACGAAGCACGGATAACGCGGTATTTTTTGAGTTGCTCCCAAAACCTGATTACAAAAAATATCAGGAAGGTACCCGGTAAAAATATACCCACGGCCGAAAGCAGGCCGCATACAATTTGCCCCACGGTAGCATAATCATTTGCGGCCAGTGTGCCCACATAGGCACTGAACGAAAATACAGGGCCCGGCAATGATTGTACCAGGGCAAAGCCGGTTAAAAACTCGCTATCAGTAAGCAGTTGTTTAAACTCAACAAACTCAGCATATAAAAAGGGAATTAGCACCTGGCCACCCCCAAAAATTAAGCTGCCGTTACGGTAAAAGTTTTCAAACAGCCTAATGGGTAAGGCACTGGTAATACCGCCCAAAACGGCAATGCCAATAAAAAAACCGCCCCACAGAAAAAAGTTAGCCCATTGTATATGTATTTTTTCTTTTTCCTGCTTGGGTTGCCCCTTAAACTTCAGGCCGGTAACCAGGCCTGATACAATTAATATAAGCGGAAAAACAAAAGGCGAACCGGCAAAATAGGATGCTAAGGCCGATACCCCCAAAATGACATAGCCCGTTTTGGTGTTGACTACCTTACGGGTAATGCGGTAGGCCGCATAGGCTACAAACCCTACTGCCATGGGTTGTATAAAGCGGGTAAAGGCCAGTGATATTTGTTTTTCCTGAAAGGTTGACATTATGAGCGCGGCCACCGTCATAATAATAACTGCTGGCAGCATCCAGATCAGCAACGTTAAATAAGCCAGGTTGGGCCCGCCAATTTTAAAACCTATGGCCGTTATGGTTTGTGTAGAGGTGGGCCCGGGTAATATCTGGCACAGCGCGTTGAGTTCTATCAGTTCATCTTCTGTGAGGTACCGCCTTTTCTTTACGAGCATATCTAAAAACATAGCTATATGTGCCTGTGGGCCACCAAACGCAGTGACCGACAGTGTGAGCACATCGCGCAGAAAAATGTAGTACCTGATTCTTTTCATACCCTAAGGCCTATAGCTTATTGGTACACAAAACAGACAACATTATTTTTTCAGGCCTATTTCTTCTAACCTTTCGTGTAAGAACTCACCTGCTGTGGTATCACTATACTTTTTGGGATTGTTTTCGTCAATGCAGCTTTCCAGGCAGGTCAGATCCATTTCAGACCGTGGGTGCATAAAAAAGGGTATTGAATACCTTGAGGTATGCATTAAATGCCTCGGGGGGTTCACTACCCGGTGTATGGTGCTTTTCAGGCTGTCGTTGGTCAGCCTGGCCATCATATCGCCCACGTTCACAATAATCTGCTCGGGCAGGGCGGTAATGGGTATCCACTGGTTGTCTCTTCTTAATACCTGCAGGCCATCAGCACTGGCACCCATCAGTAACGTAATCAGGTTAATATCACCATGCTCGGCTGCCCTTACGGCGTCTTCAGGTATGTCGTCAGGGTTTTCGATAGGGTAATAATGTATTGGCCGCAAAATGCTGTTGCCATTGTGCACCTTATCTGCAAAATAGTCTTGATCAAGGCCAAGAAACAGGGCAATGGCCTGTAGCATTTTTTTGCCTGTGCTTTCTAACACTTTATAAGCCTCAGAGCCAATAAGCTGCATATCAGGTATTTCTTCTGGCCAAATATTGTCGTGGTATTCACTTTTTATGGGGTCGCCATCTTCAACCATTTGCCCTATATGGTAAAACTCTTTGAGGTCGCCTGTGTTTCGGCCTTTGGCGTGCTCTTTCCCTTTACCAATATACCCTCGTTGGCCAAACAGCTCTGACTTTTCGTATTTGCTTTTAATTGATTCGTCAAGGTCAAAAAATGATTTAATGGTGCTGTACAGCTTTTCGGTAAGCGCATCAGTAAGACCGTGGTTCTTAACAGCCACAAAACCAATGTTTTGGTAGGCCTGGCCTAACTGCTGAACAAATGCGGCTTTTCTATCAGGGTCGTTGCTGTCAAAGTCAGCTAAGTCTAATGACGGTATTTCATCATACAATATATCTTTCATAACGCTCTGATTAATCTATTTTACCCTTTTAATGGTCATTTTTATCAAATTTATAATAACTTTAACTACAACCAAACTAATCATTCTTATTATGAAGAGAGTCATTTTGCCCTTTTTGTTACTTCTGATTACAGCATTAATATATGCCTGTGGGTCAGGAGGAAAAAAAACGGAAACCCCTGAAGACACTCCTGGCCAGGAACCTGCCACCCAACCTGCGAAAATTAAGTTGCTGCCAGCAGTAGGTGCCGCATCTTACGACAATGCAGAAATTAGTGTGAATAGCCCTGCTGATGGCAGTGCTGTTGATGCGGGGGCTGTTCAATTTGATTTTGGCGTAACCAATTATGAGTTGGCCACCCAAACAATTGATGCTGAAACCCGGGGCTGCGCCAACTCAGGCAAGGGGCAGCATATACACTTAATTTTGAATAACCAGCCCTATTACGCGCATTATAATAACCAGTTTGATCGCGAGCTGGAGCCGGGCCACTATGTGATGCTGGCCTTTTTATCGCGCTCTTACCACGAAAGTGTTAAAAACAACAACTCATATGCCCTTACCCAGTTTACTGTTGGCGATGCTGAAGCCACCCCGGCAGACCTTTCGGCCCCGCATATGTTTTACAGCAGGCCCAAGGGTAGTTATAAGGGCAATGACACTAAAAAAATATTACTTGACTTCTTTTTGGTAAACACCACACTGGCACCTGATGGCAATAAAGTGAAAGCCACCATTAATGGCCAGGAGTTTACCATAGATACCTGGCAGCCCCACTTTGTTGAAGGCTTGCCCATGGGTGAAAACTCTTTTAAATTAGAATTGGTTGATAAAGACGGTAACTACATTGAAGGGCCGTTTAACAGGGTAGAACGTACAGTAACCCTTTCTGAAGCATAAAAACCACACATAACTATATAAAAAAGCCACGCAGCCCTGTGTGGCTTTTTTTATCGCATTACCTCTTGCAGCACCGGGTAAGACTTCAGGTCAGTGAACGATGCCACGTGTAGCCTGTAAAAAGTAAGTAGGGTATCAAGCACCTCGTGCCGCATGGCATTGCTGATGGCCACCGGTTTTAAATACTCATTTTGCAGCAGCTGGTCAATCACCGCTTTTTCTTCTACTGCCAGCTGTTCATCATTTACCATTTCATGTGTTTCAGTATAAATGGTGTTGGCGTCTTGCGGGGCAATACCCAAAAAGCCACACAGCTTAAGCATAAACTGCAGGTGAAAGTTTTCGTAACCGGCAGGCATGCTGTCATAAATAATTACTGACTGCCATAAAAACTCAAACAGTGGGGTGTTGCTTTCTTCTTCTTTCACCACCTTGCTTAGCAGCTCGGTAATAAAAAGTGCCACACCAGATTTTTTTACCTTAAAGGGTATTGTTTCAAAGGGGTGTGCACAGCGTTGTTCAGCAATGCGGTGAATATTGCCTGCCTTTTTGTGGTACACCACCAGGGCCAGTAAAGTGAGGGGCTGGAACAGCGCCATTTTTGACTTGGCCTGCTTGCTGCGCACACTGTTTACTATGTATGACTGTACACCAAAGGCCTCAGTATACACATGTACAATAATAGATGTTTCTCTGTACTTAGTGTAGTTCAGTACTATGCCTCTGGTTTTATGCAGCATGGCTTAATTTACTATGGCTATTTTACCCACGTAGGTCTCTTGCCCGTCGGCACTGGCGCTGAATACCAGGTATACACCTGTGGTGGGGCGCATGCCACTAAAGTCACGTACATTCCAGGTGGCAGTGCCCCCTTCGGCCTGTGTTTCAAACACCAGCTTGCCAGAGGCATCTGTAATTTTTACGTTGGCATCGCGGGCCAGTCCTGAAATGCCTACCTGGCCATTAAAGTTCTGCGTAACCGGGTTAGGGAATATCCGCACGTTTTGGTGCACCGCTTCTGCACTTGTGGCGGTGCCTCTAAATGACAACAACCCACTGGCGGTGGCAATAAACACCTCGCCGTTATTGTCATTAATGGCTATGTCAATAATCTGGTCTGAAAGCAGGGGGCTGTTGGCTTCAGTAAACCTGAAAACAAGGCGCTCGCCAAAATCATCAAACAACCACAGGCCATTGGTGGTGCCTACCCATTTGCGGTTGCCCTGGTCAATGGCAATGGCCGTAATCTCTTCGTCACGTAGCAAAAACTGATCTTCAAAAATAGGCCTGTTGGCATCAATGCGGCTGTTTTCAAGTACTAAAAACGGGGTGGCATAAAAGGCTATGCCAGCATTAGTGCCTACCCATACCTGGCCCACCAGGTCAAGGGCCATGGCATTGACGGTATTGTTGGGCAGCTCGCCCTGCCCTTCGGCCGTGGTAAGCGTGCGCTGTCGGTTTTCCTGCGCATCAAACACAAGTATATTGCCTCCGCGCAGGGCTATCCACAAATCGCCATTATCGGCAATTAAAAGCTGCCTGGCCTGGGCTGAGGCAGCCCCCAGGCTATAGGCGTTCCATTCTCCATTGGCAGTAAGGGCATGTAATGACAACGAGGTGCCGTCGTTCAACATCCAAAGTGTGCCATTGTTATCATAGGCCACATCAGTAATGCGCACCAGAGTGCCTTGTGGGTCAAGGTTAACCAGGGTGCTGCCTGGGGTGGTGTGGTCAATCAGGGTGTACGCACCTTGGCCATCCCATAATAATACACCACTGCCCCAGGTGGCAAAAGCCACGGTGCCAGTGGTTGGGTTTGCCGCTGCTGCTACAACATCAGCTACCAAAGGAGGCTGGCCATCAGTAGGGGTTGCCGCCGGTATAAAGCTTTGCCACCCGGTGGTGGTAAATGTATAAAAGCCACTGCCGCCGCTAATGCCTGCATTACCCGGTAATATGCCACTAACTGAAATCAGCTGGCTAGTGGTGCCCAGCAGGCTATTGTTGCTGTTACTGGCCGGCCCGGTAGGGATGTACTGCTGAAAAGCCCCCCCAAAGTTTGAAAGCAGCCCCTGGGCATCATCGGCTACCCATAATGAGCCATCGCTGGCAATATCAGCCCCAAGCAGGTTGGCAAACAGGGCATCAGTTACCTCAGTGCCTTGCTGCGGCCCGGTGACCTGCACCAACCGGTCAGGGAAAGTGAGCAGCAACGTACTGCCGTTGCTGTTCATGGCCCTGAAAATAGTATTATCAGTATAATACGTTTGCCAGTTGTTGCCATTGTATAGCAATACCTGGCTGCTGTTGGCAATGCCTGCTACTACCTGGTTGTTTACTATGACAATGAAGGGTATGTTGCGTACTTCTATGCCCTGCTCCTGGCCAAAGCGGCGCCAGCTACGGAAATCAAGCAGGTTTACGCTGCCATCAGCCAAAGCCGCAATCACCCCCAGCTCGGTGGCTAAAAACAGGCTATCACCCCTGAACACGGCCTGGTTAATGGCCAGGTCGGCACCGGCAACGCCCAGGTCAGTAAATGTTTCGCGCACATCGCGCAGCTGCAAATCATACACCACCACCCCAAAGTCAGTACTGATGTAGGCCAGCCCATTTCTAAACACCACATGGTTAATGCGCTTGCTGCCACTAAAGGGGCTTTGGGCAATCAGGCTGTAGTTGTCAATTACATTGTCCTGCACAAAATCAAGGTTGCCATCGGCATAGCCAATAACCAGCGTGTTGCTGTTAGGGTCAAAGCCAATGGCGCTAATAGCCACCCCGGTAAGGCCGTCAATTTTACTGATGGTAACCGTGGTATTATCGGTACGATCAAAGAAAAACAGCCCGCTGCTGGTTACGCAATACACACGGCTGCCGGCATTCACCACCATTTGGCCATTATTATAAGCCAGGTGGTTGCGCCAGCTGCCTATGGGTATATCATTCTGTGCCCATGCATGGGGTACAAAGGCCAGCAATGCCAAAACCAATACCAGCCCTGCTTGTATTAAAGCAGGCCTATTTATCTTTTTTATCTTTTTGGCCTTCAATAAAGCAGCTTCTGCAACGGGCTTCATAAGTATCTTTTTCACCAAGTTCAAATTTGTCTTCAGAGGCCGAAAGCCTGTAAGAGAACGACGCAACATTACCGCATTGTACACATATGGCATGCACTTTCGTCACATAATCGGCTATGGCCATCAGGCCGGGCATGGGGCCAAAAGGTTTGCCGCTAAAATCCATATCCAAGCCTGCTACAATCACGCGCTTACCACTGTTGGCCAGCTTGTTGCATACCTCTACCAGCTGGTCGTCAAAAAACTGAGCCTCGTCAATGCCTACCACATCACAATTACCAGCCAGTAAAATAATATCTTCGGCAAAATCAACAGGTGTTGAGCGTATGGCCGTTTCGTTGTGTGATACCACGTCGCTGTCGTGGTAGCGTGTATCTACTGCTGGCTTAAAAATCTCTACCTGCTGTTTGGCAATGATGGCTCTGTTCAGCCTACGAATCAGCTCTTCAGTTTTACCAGAAAACATTGAGCCTGTCACCACCTCTATCCAGCCTGCTGCCCCGCCTTTACCGCGCGCCTCTTTACCAATATGTGGTTCTATAAACATAAACAGCAGTAGTCAAAAATTGTCATATCCATCATCATCAAAAGCATATCAGTAGGCCACTCAGGCAAACAAGTGTCAAAACTAAATAAATCTGGCGCCAAGCCATAGCCACCTTACAACTGGCTATACGCCATATGCGGAAACTGGCTGCTTTTAGGCACGGCCACAGCCAGGTCGCCACTGGTTTGGCACTGGCAGGTTAGGCGCTCGTGCTTACCCAGCCGCCCCTGGCTGCGGTATTTTTGCTCGGCACTGCTGTCAGCACTCAGCCACTCGGCCCCGGCCAACACCTGCATTTTGCAGGTAGTGCACCGCCCTTTGCCGCCACAGGCGTGCATCCAGTCAATGCCCGCTGCATGAATGGCCTGCAACACAGTGCCGCCCGTATACGTAACAATGGTGTTGTTTAAGTTTTTAATGACGATTTGGGCCATAATGTATATTTTTACGATGAGGGCTTTACAGCATTTGGCCGGCATAAAGCCTGTGGTATACCTAACAAACAATCTTGATACACCCTGATGGAAAGCAAAATTAGTTATTCATACATCAATTCATACAGTGCCGACCTGGCCCAACAGCTTACCAACCAATACTTCGGCACCAAAGACCAGATTACAGGGCAAGAGGTACTACAGTTTACTGAGCTGCAGCAGATCAACCTGTTTGTACTAAAAGCAGTGTTCCACCGGTGGCAGGGTGAGCTTGAAGCCATGGATAGCCCCTATTTTGATTACGGGCACGAGGCTGTATTGAAAGCCAGGAAGCAATTCATGAACGTAGTATCAAAGCATATACTCATTGGCGGTAGCCATTACCAGCCCCTGTTGCAAGAGGCCATTGCCAATACCATGCTTATTGTTTTCTCGCCCTACGATTTTTACCAAAAGCAAATATCAGCCATGGGCACGGTTAGCGCCCAGTCATTAAAAGACCACTTCAGGTTTGTGCGTATCAACAAACACCTGTTTGACGAGCTTTTACAACAAATTGAGTCAATAGGGCAGCCTACCTACACCAATGAAGAGGTGCTGCAGGTATTAGAGCGCACTTTTGAACGTACTGATAAAGACCCTGAAGATATTGATACCTATGTTGACCAGCTAAGCCGCCTCAAAGGCCTGCAGATTGAACGGGTATATGTTGAACGCACCTATGGCGCCCCGCCAGCCCAGCAAGAGGAGGCCGCTGAGCCCTCATTGAACGACCAGCTGGGCGAGCAGCAAAAACCTACGCTGAACGAACGCTTTCAACAGCAAAAGAGCCCCTCTATTGCCGACCTGCACCAGCAGAAGAAAATAAGCAGCATAAAGCGCAACATTACCATTAACCAGCGCTTTATGTTTGTGAATGAGCTGTTTAAGGGCAATATGGATGAATTCAACAATGCCATTGAAGCCTTAGACAATTATGATGAGTACCAAAATGCGCTGGAGGCCATTAATGAAAAGTATGCGGTAGAGTTTTCGTGGGAGATGGACTCTGACGAGGTGGTAGAGTTTTTAGAGGTGGTTGCTAAAAGGTATAGTGAGTAACCAAAACCCATGCAGTTGGTGGCAACATTCCGCTAAATCACATTTGCTTTAGGCATAAACTTCGTATCTTACTTATAGCAACTACCCTGCACAGCGTGGTGCAGTTTTTACAATTAAGATACAAACCTCTTTATGGCCCATACTACCGGTAGCATTATGTTGATCGATGACGACAACGTTACCAATTACATCAACAAAGCGCTTATTAATGCGTTATATCCACAGGCCGACGTCAGCATTTATCAAGAAGCTCAAAAAGCCATTGACTATCTTGGCAACCACCCTGACCAACTGCCTGAAGTGATACTGCTTGACCTGAACATGCCCCTCATGAACGGGTGGCAGTTTCTTGAAGCATACCTTAGCCTCAACTTAGATGACATTAGCCTGTACCTGCTCACCTCATCTATTGATACGCGTGACAAGCAAAAATCATCTGACTACCCAATTATCAAAGACTTTGTTTCTAAGCCGCTTGATGCAGAAAAAATGAAAAGCATCCTGCTGCCTGCCTAGGCCGTCAGGTCTACGCCATACCGCTGCTCAATACCAGCAAGTCCCTGTAGGCCCCCGGTGTGCAGGGCAATAACCTGCGTGCCACGGGCAAAGTATCCTTTTTGAATCATTTCAAATAGCCCAAAAAGCATTTTGCCGGTATACACTGGCTCTAGCTGTATGCCATGGGCTTGCCTAAACTGTTTAATAAAAGCAAACAGGGCAGGCGTGCATTTGGCATAGCCCCCAAAGTGGTACTCTGTAATTACATCATAATTATTGTATGGGCCACAATGGGCACGCTGTAGCAGTTGGGCTACTTCCTGTTGCAGAAACCCCCCA
>CAZXTW010000119.1:0-11525 GCA_964643525.1 uncultured Roseivirgaceae bacterium | reverse complement strand
AGCCATTGTGGAGAAAATACCTTATATAGAGCTGGTTGGTGAAGCCAGTAACGGTAAAGAAGCCCAAACGCTGGTTAAAGACCACCAGCCCCATTTAATGACGCTTGACCTGAGCATGCCTGAAATGAATGGCAAAGAGTTTATCCGGTGGCTTCAAAACCAGAAATACCGCCCTAAAGTGATGGTGCTTACCCATATGATACCCGAGGCCATTAAAGAAGGGATGTACCAGAACTCGGTAGTATCGGCCATTATTCATAAAAGCTCGGTTTTACAGGATTTACAGGAGGCCATTACTGCGGTGCTTGAGAACAGAACCTTTTTTAGCAAAGAGTTTGAAAAATTTATGGAAGAGCAACGCAGTACTACTGCCCTGCAAGAAGATTTGGTAACCAAATATGAGCGGTTAACTAAAACTGAAAAGAAAGTACTGAAAATGGTGGCGCTTGAGTTAAGCACAGATGAAATTGCCAACAAGCTGTTCAAAAGTGTGCGCACCATTGAATACCACCGCAATAACATATGCCAAAAGCTAGGCCTTAAGGGCAGCAAAAGCCTTTTGGTACATGCGCTTACCAATCAAAACCTGATTGACCAATTGCTGTAAGGGCAGCCTGGCCAGGCTGCCTGCTGCTTTTAAACGGAACGGCCCGGTTTTTTTTAAGTAGTAGTACTGTTTTTTGCTGTATTGGTTGCATATAGCTTTGCATTAGCTAAAAGTGTAACCGCCAATGGCTTGACCCGGCTGGGGTTTTTATTACCGGGCCTTCAGTGCGATCATTATTTGAATAACCTGACCGTTTTCAAGTAGTAACACTGGGTTTTTACTTAGTGTAAAAATGTATATTTGCAAGTTACAACTTTGTGCTAGTGTAGCAGGTAGTTTCACAATATTAAAAGGTTACGCATGAGCACCGCAACTGAATGTTTAATGCCCATTGAAACCGTTTCATCGGCCGATAGCTACCCCCGTAAATTCATAGAGGTGAATGACCTTGAAATGGCTTATGTTGAGGTTGGCGAAGGAGACCCCATTGTATTTTTGCATGGCAACCCCACCTCGTCGTACATATGGCGTAACATCATACCCTATGTAGAGCACCTTGGCCGTTGCATTGCACCAGACCTGATTGGTATGGGTGATTCTGACAAGCTGGCTCATAGTGGGCCGGGCCACTATACCCTGCAAGAGCATCAGGAATATATTGATGCATTTTTTGAAGCACTGGGTATAGAAAACAATGTGATTCTTGTACTACACGACTGCGGCTCAATGATAGGTTTTGACTGGGCTTACAGGCACCAGCATGCCATCAAAGGGTTAGTTTATACTGAGGCTTTTGCCAGGGTAATACCCATGGCCAGCATGCCTGAAGTACAGCAACAATATTTTAAGGCCTTGCGCTCTGCTGCTGGTGAGCAAATGATTCTGGAAGAAAGCGAGTATCTGGAGCAATTGATGCCCCAATTGTCAAAGCGCAGGCTTACGGAAGAAGAGCTTGACAATTACCGCATGCCTTACCTGAGGCCGGGTGAATCACGCCGGCCTATTTTGGCCTGGCATCGTGAAATGCCAATTGATGGCCAGCCAGCTCATGTTTGTGCCATTGTAGAGAACTACAGCCAATGGTTGCCTACTGCCCCCGTACCCAAACTTTTTTTTAATACCATACCTGGGGTGGTGATGAGTTGGGAAGGAATGGCCGAGCATTTTGACACCTTTACCAATCAAACTGTAGTTGATTTAGAAGGTTACCATTTTATACAGGAAGACCAGCCTTATGTTTTTGGTGAAGCTTTGAAGCAATGGCTTGAGGCTAATTTTTTATAAGCTGATATAATAAATACCCCTACTATACACTTGCAGCAGTTCAGCACCTTGAACCAATTGTGTGATTACAGTGCCAGGCAGGTGCTGGCCAAAGGCAATTGCTGGCAATTTCACGTAGTAACACTGTTTTAAAGACTTGCCGCAACCAGTACCTTAGTGTTATCATTAACCGGGCCCTGATAAAGCACAGCAATGGCTAAGCGGCCCGCCAGGTTTTGAAAGTAAGTAGCACCATGTAGAGATAGTAGTTTTCCTATAGTTGATTTAATCATAGTGATTTTCCTGTTTAAAAACTCCCGGCATATGTCCGGGTTTTTTTATTTATAGGCTACCATGGTTAGATTCTATTCTCTTTTTCAGGTAGTACCACTGTATTTTTAATAGTTACTAAAGGGTAGATTTGAATAATTGATATTGTGAAATATTAGCATGTTACAGTTGCTATAAAAAGCTATTGATTACAACCATTTGTAGTTTCTATTGAACACCAGCACATCACAACAAACAACGTTTACACAGTTGGCCTGAAAAGCTATTGATTACAACCATATACCAGTTTTACTGAACGGCAACACATCACAACAAACAACATTATGGTTATGGCAAATCATTACCTCTACAACATACTGATTAAAAGGTTTCACCCATTTAAAATGGTACTGTTATTGGCCATGTTGATGGTTTATACGTGTGCCAATGGGCAGGTTAACCTTGGCCCTGCTGATACCACTATTTGTGCGGGTACCTCTATTACGCTTGATGCGGGCTTTTACAGCCAGGGCAACACCTATGTGTGGGCTGGCGGTCATGACCAGCGCCTGTATACGGTGAGTGAGGCAGGTACCTACTCAGTGACAGTACAAGCTGCTGATGGCAACGTAATTGGCAGCGACCAGATTACGGTTACTTTGCAAGCGGTAAATGTAAACCTGGGTGGCGACAGCCAGCTTTGTGGCGGCAACAGCCGCACGCTTGATGCGGGCTGGCCAGGCAGCACCTACCTGTGGAGCACCGGCGCTATTACCAACACCATTACGGTTACAGAAGAAAACCAGTATACAGTTACCGTGACCACCCCTGAAGGCTGTACCGGCACCGGCAGCGCAGTGGTAGAGGTTTTTGACGCTGGCCTTAACCTGGGCCAGGATACCTACCTGTGCCCAGATGGCGAGCAGTTGGAGCTAACCGCACAGGGCGGCCCAGATGCCACTTACCAGTGGAGCACCGGCGCCACCACCCAGGCCATTACTGTGACCACCCCCGGCACTTATTCAGTTACGGTGGGCTTTCCGGGCATAGCCTGCACTGCTTCAGACCAGATTACAATCAATGAGGCTACTGAGGCATGCGACAATAAGACGCAGAACATCAGTGAGATTATTATTGCACAAGACCCTGCTATTAATAGCTATGCCCAGCTGGCTAATATTTGGGTAGAGGCCGTTAACAACAACGGCTGGGTAATGGGCTATTACCCTGTAGGGGGTAAAAACAGGGTATATGTTGTACAGACTGATCAGTACTACCGGTTGAGTACATTACGTATTATTGGTGATTACGATGGGCTGCCCCGAGGGCTGAGCGACCTGGGGCATGTGGCCATTAACTACAAAGTAAATGGCGAAAACCGGGGCATGGTTATTCCTTACGATGCGGCCAGTGACCAATGGCAGGCCGAAACCACAGGCTCTGTTTTTGTTGACGGCTTTGTAACTGATATTGATGGCAATTGGGTAAGTTCGTATGTATATTTTGAAGAGGGCCGTGCCAACTTTGGGGTTACCCCCTGGTTTGTGGGGCCCGTTTCATTGCAGGATTTTCTGGTGCATGAAACCTACTACAGGGGCTGGCGCAAGCAGCTGGGGCAACAGGGTGAGCCTACTGCCTTTGCCAATGCCATTTATTATAACCGCGAAAGCCGCATAGAGCAGATTCTTGCTGATGGTACGGCAGTGGGTTATAGCCATGGCTCGCAATTGGGGCCCTGGTTAAGTAACCCTGTACCCATGCTGCGCTACCGAAATGGCGAGTCAGGCTGGCGTTGGAATACAGCCAAAATGCTGAACGATGAGTTTGGCTATGGTGAGGCGGTAAACAGCAACCTTGAGGTAGCCGGCCGTTACATCCACCCCATTGACGGGCAGCTGCGCGCCTTCTACTCGGCAGTGGGCTGCCGAGAGTTTTGGGGCGATTACCAGCTACAGGATATTTTACCGGGCCGAACAGCCGCAGTACGCACCATTAATAATCAGGGGTACGTATTTGGCAGTTACCTGCGTGGGCAGGATGATTTCAGGGCCTACAGCTGGCGCAGCTGCGATTGCGAGCCGGGTAAGCTGATTGACCCGACAGATTTGCTGGCTATGGCCTACCCTGACCTGAAGTGGAAGCTGCGCAGTGGCATTGACCTGAACGACCGCAATTATGCAGTGGGTATTGCTATTGACCAGAACACCGGGCAGGAGTTTGCCTACCGGGTTAAGCTGCCGTTTTGTAATGATTGTACGGGCACAAGCCCTGTATTTGATTATGCAGGTATTGAAAAGGTATGGAATGCCAATGAGCCTATTGATTTTACTACATTTTTTGAAGTATCAGGGGCAGACCCTGCCCAGGTAGAGTGGTACGTGCAAGACCGTACCACCCTGGCCTACAATAAGGTTGACGACCCAACAGCGTATTATTTTAACCTGAATGGCCGTGACGAGTGGGGCAGGGTAAAGGTGAAGCCGGCCACCAGGTGCAGTGGCGGGGGCATACAGTTTTTTGAAACTGCTGAGAAAGAAATTGAGGTGCTTGATTATGGCATTTACTTTTTTAATGGTGATGGCCGTATGGAAAAGTACTCATTACATGATACTGACGGCAATGCCTATTACAACCCGGCAAAGCCTACGGTACTGCTGGTGCACGACTTTTTAAATACATCAGTTAGTGCGCACAACCGCCTTGGTGTGTTTGGCAGTAACCCTGGGCAAACCATAAGCAAAGCTTTAGATGATGGCTACAATGTGGCTGTGTATTACTGGAACCAGCTAAGCGATACTGAACCGATTGAAAGTGCCCCATTGAGTATAGAAACCGGCATTTACAAGGCATCAGTACCGGGTATTCTTGGGCGGCAAACGTGGGTGCATGAGGGTGGCTTTCCGCGCAGCCGCCCAGACGGTGCCTCGCCCTCTGGGGTATCATTAACTAACTTATTTACACAGGCCTATAATGAAATAGGCTTTACCCACCGGGTACGGCTGGTAGGGCATGGCGCTGGTGGTGCCATGGTGTTAGAGGGCTTTGGGGGGCTGCAGGGGGGTATTCTGCAACGCATGGCTCTGCTTGACCCCTTAATTTTAACCACTGCTGACGGCCCACCCCTGGGTTTGACTGAGTTCAGGAATAATATCAACGCCGTGAACCTGTCAGGTACGGTTATAGAATGGGTAGAGTCAGACTACATGCACCGCATCAATGGCTTTGAAGTGGGCCTGCCCGCTGTTGAGGTCAATAACCTGGTGCTGGGTAGTTTTGGGCAGCTATCAAACGCGGCACTTTTGGGCGGGGTGGTTGTGGCTAACCCACCACCCGGCTTAAGGCCTACACCCACCCCGCCAACTGGTGCAGGCCCTAACTTAGGTGGCCCTATTGGCATAGGTATTATTATTGTACAGGCCCTTGAAATGTTAAAAGCAGCCAGCATTAATGGTACTATTCAAGACATCAGGGCCAATGTGGCCGCACAAAAAATAAGGGGTTTTGTGCCCGGCCCCGGCCTTGACCCGGGCACTGAGCCTGGCCCGGAAGTGGCCCCCGAGCCTGAGCCCGACCAAATAGCCATTGATTATTATTTTCAGGGGTTTGGTACAGGGCCAAACAAAGGGCCCAATATAATTATACCTGGGCAGGGCGCCCCGGCCAATGGCATATTTAACTACCGTGGCCGTGAATTTGAGTATGATTATACTGGCTTTATGGCCTGGACGGCTGCCACCTGCCTGGCCCGTGTGGCCTTAAACAAAGGGCTTACAGTGGTGCAAATGTCAGGAACAACCACCCCTGACCCACTTGACGACCTGGCCATGTATATTTTTAATGAAACAAGGCATATTCTTGACCAGATACCTGACCAGGTGGTAGAAGCAGCTGAAACGGCTGTTGATGTAGCCACTGATTGTGAGTTGGGCCCCAAGGTAACTATTGAGTTGTGGGATTCGCCCACTACTGAAGATGATTTTATGGCCTCATTAGAACGCGACTTTTTGCCGGGCAGGGTTAAGGTTGAGGGTGGCTCAGAGGCAGGCACTACCATTACCCTGAGTGGCAATAATTTGAAGGTGGGTGAATTTCCTTTAGCCATTGATGAAGCCACCAACTACATTACCCTGAGCCTTAAAAACGGCGAGTGGCAAAGGTTTTTTCTGGTGGCAAAGGAAGCAAAGCCCATGGTTACCCAACTTGAAGCCAAAATAGGCAGTACAGTGGCCCGCTCAATAGATGTAGATATTACGGCCGACCTTGTGATTTACCGCGGGGTAAACAACAGGTCTCGCCTGGCTGATGATGCCCGGCAGGGCACCGTAATACCCAAAGGCTGGGGCCAGGAAGGGGGGCATGCCAGTGCCATGCGCCACCATACTGATGGTACTAACTTCAGTGTTTTTACGTCGTGGTCAATTAACCAGTTTGTAGGCATCAAGTTTGGTACTGAAGCCCACCACGACCCTGAGGGCACAGCCTCTACCGGGGTGCTGGTTAAAAAGCGACTGGATAGAGAAGAGATTTTACGCTCGCCCAGCATTATCTGGTCAGAGCAGGAGGCCCTGCCCATTGGCCCGGTATTGGGTGCTTACCCTATAGAAGTGCAACGCCAGGACTATAAGGTGGCCCCTATAGATGAAATGAAGCATTATTCAAAAGATGAAGAGCAGGCCCGGATGAACACCATACAACAGCCTGGTGTGCAGGGCAGGCGATGGCCCGAAATGCCCAACCAGCCGCCGTGCTTTATTCTGGCTGAGCATGACGGGGTGGTGCTGCGTAACCTGGCAGGTATTGAAGCTTTTGACATTACCTCTGGCACTGAAGTACCCCTGCTGAATGGGGGTGCAAACAGCTGGAGCACCAACGAAAACGGAGAGATTTGCTTTGACCTGGGCTATTTACTTAGTGGCGACCAGAAAATACTGGTCAGGGCACCTTTTAATGGGGCCACCTTTGAAGCCACTGCTACAGAAAAATACCCTATTATATACCTGAACAACAACCCTTGCAGGCTAAGAATAGTACGGCAGCAGCCAGGCGGTGGGCAAGAGAACCACCCGGTAAAAAAACTGAAGCCAATGATTATCTGGTATGAGGTAAAGAGCATTTTGCGCAACCCTGATGGCTCATTACCAGATGACTACGATTACACTGGCTCAAATACCCAAAAGTTGCTTGACGACTGTTTTGACCGCATTGAAATTTACATTGATGGGGTGGTAATACCCCTGTGGCAAGGCAAAGCCGCAGATGCACAAGAAATGTTTGAGGAAGACTATAAGTTTTTAACTGAATGGACACCCCCAGGGGCAGGTAACTATATATTGACTGCCAGGGCCTTTTTAAAAGATGGCACTGTATTAGATGATTGGAAGCCACTAAAAATAAGGGTAACCCTGCCAGAGGCTGCGCTCAACAATGTATCTGTTACGGCAAGCAATAACACGGGTAACACCACCGGCCGCAGGGGGGTGGTACAAGGCAATACAAGTGAAACAGCTCAGTCAAACGCATCAGGCAACCTGTTGCAGGTGGGCTTAAACCCAGAGCCTGCCACCTTTGCCATAGGCGAGGCCCTGCACCTGCCAGATCATGAGGCCGATACCTTGCCGGTTACCCATGGTGACTTGACTTTTGAGGTGCCGGTTGACTCGCTGCGGCAGTCGGGCATACTACAAATAGCTACTAAAACCCCACAAGATACCGTGGCTATTCCCTTTCATTACGTGCACGTAGCCGAGTATACGCCTGGCACAGTGGTAAGAACCAGGCAGCAGGAAGCTGAACTGGTGCTCTATACCCCACAGCCTGTGCAGGAGTTAACGGTGCTACAGTTTGATTATGACATTCCTGCAGCGGGGCTGCCAGCCAATGCAGCCCTTGCGGCATCGCTCTACAGCATTACCACTGCAAATGCTTCAACTTTTAATGGTACCCTTACGCTTGACTATGTGCCTTACCTTACCGTGCAAGAGTTGGAAAACCTGGCGCTGTACCGTTGGGATAACAGCCAGGTGCAATGGGTACAGGCACAAAGCGCCCCCAACAGCAATGACAGAACTGCCTACAGGGCTACATTTACCGTAACGCAGCCTGGCACGTATGCCGCGGTTACGCTGGCCCCACAAGATGAAACACCCATCAGGCCCTGGTTAAACCTGCCCAATAGTTCGGCCATTACAGGCCTCACCACTGTACAGGTTACGGGCAATGCAGTACATACTGACAACCCGGGTACTGCCATAGACCAGATGGCACTTTATGCCATTGCCCAAAACGGCCAAAAGCAATACATCACAACTGGACAGCCAACTGATACTGGCTTTGTATTTACCCTTACGCCGCCTGCCTATGGCACTTATTACTATTATGCGGTGGCTACTGCAGGTACTGAAACAGGCACCTCAGGTTTGTACAGCTTTGACTATGTATTTGACCCCAACCAGCCGGCAATGGTTAGCCTGGTTACCCCTGATACTACTGCGGTACTTACTGCCGGCCAGAATGTAACCCTTACTGCCCTGGCACAATCAGTAAACGCCCCGGTAAGCAGCGTTAACTTTTATGTAAACAGTGCTTTATTGGGTAGCCAGGCGCAGCCGGTATATTTTGGGGGGTATGAGCAAACCTGGGTGCCTGCTGTGGCGGGTACCTACTACCTGTTTGCTACGGCCACCACAGCCACGGGGCTCACTACCCATTCAGATACGCTAAAGGTTGCTGTGCAGGATGCCCCAGGTGCAGTGCCTGCCATAGCAGCCATTGAAGGCATCAATAACCTCAACAGCCTGCCACTGTCAGTAACCGGGCTGGGCTACCGGCAGGTAACTGTGGCTTATGCAGGTGATAAGGGCCAGGTTGATAGCCTGGTATGGCTGGCCAATGGGCAGCCGGTAGTTACCATTACAGATACCGCGTACACCTTTGACTGGCTGGTGGCGCAGCCCCAGCTGTACAGCCTGCAGGCACAGTTGTACCTCAATAATGGCAGTGTGCTGTTATCAACACCGGTGGTATTAACGGTAAAAAATAACCTGCCACCCGGTGTTTCGGCTACTATTACTTCACAGAGTTTTGAAGGGGGGCGTACAGTTACTGGCAATGCCTTTGAAATGACCATTACAGCCACTGACCCTGACGGGGCGGTTGACAGTGTAGAGATTTTTCTTGACCACAAGCACCTCAATACCCTGTATGCGCCGCCTTATGTGCAGGAGTTTACACTTAACGACCGTGCCAACCATGAGGTATCAGTCAGGGCTATTGATAACAGTGGCCAGGCATCAGCACCGTTTAGTCTGGTAGTATCTGCTAATAAGGCCCCACAGGTAAGTATTGTGGGCAATAAAACCGGCATGCATTTGGGTGAAAGTACTGACATTACCCTTACTGCTACTGCTTATGATGCTGATGGGGTGGTGTTCAGGCTGGAAGTGTACCGCAACAATACGCTTATTGGCCAAACTACTGATGGTACCCTGACCATTACCGATGAGGTAACAAGTGCTGGCAGTTATGAGTACCGTGCACTGGCTTTTGATGAAGACCGCGCCTATGGTATATCTGAACCGGTAAATATACAATTGAACCACCCCCCCAGGGTGACAACCGATGGCGCACCGGCTTTGCTGTACCAGGGGCAGGCTGAGTTTGAGCTGACTGCCAACCCTACTGATGCCGATGGCCACATTGCTTACCTGCGCCTATTGGTTAATGGTGCTGAGGCCAGCCGCCTTACGGCCCCGCCCTACAGGTTTGCCTTAAACTTAAGGCCGGGCACCTATTCAATACAGTTTGAAGCGGCAGATGACCTGGGCAGCGTAACCCTGACCGAGCCTGAAACCATTGTAGTGAACGCCCAGCCCGAACTGAATATTACGGCCCCTGCCCTGGTGCACCGCAATGAACCCACTGTGCTTACTTATACAGCTGCTGATGCTGACGGTACTATACAGCAGGTTGAGGTATATGACAATGGGGTGCTTTGGCAAACCCTTGCTGCGCCAGCCACTATTGACTTAACAGCATTGGCTGCCGGCAACCATACTATTGCATTGGTTGCGCATGACAACCAGCAGGGCACCACCCGCCAGGAGGCCAGCCTTTGGGTAAACGAACCACCTGTGCTGGGCGTGCCCACCATTAATGGCCGGGGGTTTGACCAGGAGCATAAGCTGCTGGCAGAAGCGGGCACCCCTTTATTATTACAGGTGCCAGCCACTGATGCTGACGGACACATTGCCCGTGTAGCCTACACCATTGGGGGTATTGAAGCCCAGGCCCAGTTAACAAACCAGCAGTACAGCCATACCTGGCAAGGCCTTACGCCGGGGCGTTATGCCCTAACGGCTACCGCTATTGACAATAAAGGCGGTAGGGTTACAAGTACTGAATATACCCTTGAGGTGTGCCCTGACTGTATACCCAACACACATGGCGAATTGACGGTATGGCCCAACCCCTTTGCAGGGCAGGTAAGCCTGATGTACCAGTTAAACCAGGAGGCAACAGCCAGCCTGGTACTGACTGATGCGCTGGGTAACAGGGTACAAACGGTGTTTAGTAACCTGCCACAGCCTATGGGGCTGCACCAGCAGCAAGTGCAAACGGGCAGTTTGCCTGCCGGCCTGTACTTTGCCACGCTTTACCTGAATGGCCGGCCCACCCATACCAAACGGCTGGTACGTTTGCCCTAAGGTTTTTTAAGTACTACCACTGTATTTATGAGGGTTAATATGTAGTAAGTTTATGTGGTATAAAAAATGACTTTCTGTTTTGCTGTTACAGCATTATGCGCTTTCATATGAGTATATGCGGGGTATGCTTGTGAGGTATTGTTATTTATGCTCGATATGGTAGAATAATATAAACAACCATAGCACTTTAAGCCTATGTTTTATATAAACAAAACCACAACAGCTCATGCTGTTGCAGGGGTTCTATTTGCCTTTTTTCAAAGGGTTGTTCAGTGCTGGCCCACTGGCAGGCTAGTGGGCCATATTGGGTACTTGCTGTTTTGGGTTGCATTGTCAGTTTTAGGCAATGCTGGGCTGCATGCCCAGGCGGTGCACCCCCAATACGGGGCAAGTGCCATTAACCTGAGCCAGTTTATTGTTGACAATGACGCTGAAATCAGCAGTGTTGACCAGCTGGCCAACATCCGCATTGCGGCTGTGAATGACAATGGCTGGTTGCTGGGCGATTACCCCGTTGGTGGTAACGGCCTGCGCCGGGTGGTGGTGATTACCGCCCAACCAGCCACCGGCATACCCGACCGCCTGCTGGTTATTGGCGATTATGACAATGCCTGGACGGTAGCTATGGATGCCAACAAGATAGCCTTTGATATTGGTACGGGTGCCAATACCAATGGCCTGTATGCTGCATATGACCTGGCTGCCGGGCAGTATGGCACCCCCAAACCGGCTGGCAATTACGG
>CAZXTW010000118.1:2600-11529 GCA_964643525.1 uncultured Roseivirgaceae bacterium | reverse complement strand
ACTGAGGGCAAAGAAGAGGTGGTACTAAATGCCATTAAAAAAGGCTTAGATACTGCATTTATTGCTGAACTAACAGGGCTAACCGAAACTTCTATTGAACAACTAAGAGCCAACCAAAAAGACCTTAAAAAATAGTGGGGCTTTGGGTTTTCGTTACTACGGCCTGCGCCTTTGTATGAAATTGCTTAGATTTGTGCCACACTTGTAGAATTAAAACCCGACGCTTTTCTTCACAAGCGCAATATTCATCTATCTCAGCACAATCAACCATACCGCATTTTCATCGTTTATTTGCCCCTCTTATCCCCCCGGTAAATTGCCTCTATAAATGCTGCTGTTGTACCCTGGTTTCTAGGGTTTATACAAGATTGTTGTGTAATGATTATTGTGTATGATGTAGTCAAAGCCTAGTTCTTGTAAACTAAACAAGAAACAGCGATGATCAGCAGAACACGCCCTAGCCACCCACAACGGCGCACTAATAACTACCCTAATACTAGGGTTGTATTGGTGCTGTTGTTATGTATGGGTACAATCTCCCCCCCGCTTTTGGGGCAGCAGGCCGTACCTACGGTGCAGTTTACCAACAACCCAACCTTGGCCAGCAATGCTGGGCACACCCGGTTGGCCTGGCAAACAGCAGGTGCTAATGGTAACAGCCAAGCCCCAATAACCTACGAGGTGCAACAAGCCAGCACACCCGGCTTTGAGCATGCCAAATTATTATATCGTGGGCCCGATGTTGCCACCTTTGTCTCAGGCCTGCCCAACGGCACCTACTACTACCGGGTGCGTAGTGCTGGCCCCACCATTAACGGGCCCTGGTCGGCCACTGTGCAGCTTACCGTGCAGCACCACAGCCTGCAACTTACCTACCTGCTAATGGCCCTTGGGGGTACCGTATTTTTAATGACGGTAGCATTAATTATCAGGGGCAGTAAACAACAACCATCATGAGCAGCCAACAAGCAATTATATCTGAAGGCACCGGCTGGCTACTGCTGGCCATATTAAGCGTATTATGGATTGCACTAGGCATTTACTGGGGCCGCAAGGCAAAGGGGGTTGATGGTTTTATGCTGGCAGGCCGCAATGTGGGGCTTGCCCTTGGCACAGCCACCGCCATGGCCACATGGATCACCTCAAACACCACCATGCTTGCCCCTCAATTTGCCCTTGAGCTGGGCATTTGGGGCATGGTGGCCTACGCCACCGCCTCCTTTGGGCTGTTTATGTTTGCCCCGCTGGCTCAACGCATCCGAAAGCTGATGCCCCATGGCTATACCAGTGGCGATTTTATTAGGCTGCGCTATGGCAAAGCCGCCTGGGGGCTGTTTTTAGTCATATCAGTCTTTTATGGTTTTACCTGGCTAATCAGCATGGGCATGGCCGGCGGCATATTAATGAATGCCATTGCCGGCATTCCCTACATCATTGGCATGTCGGTTATTTTGGCTGTTTGTGTGCTTTACACACTATTTGGAGGCATGTATGCTGTCATTGGCACTGACTACATACAGTCGCTCATTATACTGGTAGGCATAGTAGTAGTGGGCATTGGCGTGCTCAATGCAGTTGATTTTGAAGCCATATATACCAACGTAACTACCGAAAAGCCCATGCTGCTTAACGCCCTGATGCCTGCCGCACTAATGGCCATATTCAACAACCTGTTGTTTGGCATTGGCGAGGTATTTCACAGCAACGTTTGGTGGAGCCGCGCCTTTGCCATGCGCCAGGGGGTGGGCAAAAAAGCGTATATACTGGCAGGCCTGTTTTGGTTGCCCGTGCCCATTGCAGCAGGCTTTATTGCACTGGCAGGAGGCGCCCTGAATATTAATATTACCAGCCCTGACATGGTGGGGCCACTGGTGGCAGCTACTATTCTGGGCAAAATAGGCAGTGTGATTGTCTTTGCCGTTTTCTTCTGCTCATTGGCCTCTAGCATTGACAGCCTGCTGGCCGCTACTTCAGACCTGCTTACTGAAGATGTATACCGCAAGCTTATCAACCCCAAAGCCAGCCAACAAGTGCTCAAAAAAGTATCGGCAGGCATTATTGTGGGCCTGGGGTTACTGGCCTGGCTGGCCTGCCTGCCACGCATAGGCACCCTGGCTACCGTATTGTTTTTTGCCGGGCCACTGGTGGGCAGCACCATTTGGCCAATAGCCACTGGCCTGTTCTGGAAAAAAGCCAACGCCAAAGGTGCCCTGGCAGGTATGTTGCTGGGCTCTGTTACTGGGCTGTGGGCATATTTTGAGCTAGGCTGGTACACAGCCTCACTGGTAGGCGCGGCCGTTTCAATGATTGTTGTAATTGTATTCTCTAACCTATACCCTTCAGACTTTAACTGGAACCAGTTAAATGAACAACCGGAAGATTCATGGAACAACGACACCAAAAAATAGCGAGGGTTAAGCACCCGTTTCCATACCGGATTAACCTAGGCCGCCTAAAGCAAGATGTGTTGGCCCTGGGCAATATTGGCCGCAATGCTGACGATAACGGCATTTACCGCATTGCTTTTTCTGATGCTGATATAGAAGGGCGCCGCTGGCTGATGCAACAAATGAAGCAGGCCGGCCTCATACCTTATATGGACGAGGTAGCCAATGTATTTGGCGGTTTTGAAAAAGATGAAACCAACCAACAGCCTTACGTGCTGGTGGGTTCTCACCTCGACTCTGTGCCCTGCGGCGGCACGCTTGATGGTGCCCTGGGCGTATTGGCAGGCTTAGAGTGTATGCGCATCATTAAAGAACAAGGCCTTAAAACTAAATACCCTATAGAGGTGGTGGCCTTTAGCGATGAAGAAGGCCGCTTTGGCGGCATGCTGGGCGCGCAGGCATTTAGTGGTGACCTAACGCCAGAAGATATCCTCTCTAAATACGATGTTGACGGCCACAAGCTTACTGATGTGATGGAGCAGCAGCAACTAATGCCCCTGGCTGCCCTGGAAGCAAAAAGAGACCCCGACGGGCTGCATGCCTATTTAGAATTACATATTGAGCAAGGCCCTGTGCTTGAGCGCACCAACAACCAAATAGGTGTGGTAGAAGGTATAGCGGGTTTGTTTAAGTGGAGCGCCCGGCTCATTGGGGCAGCCAACCACGCTGGGGCCACCCCTATGGATATGCGCAATGACGCATTTCAGGGCCTGGCTGATTTTGCCCATGAAATACCACGCATTTTAGATGAAAACGGCACCCCGCTAAGCCGGGCCACCGTAGGTAAAATTGACCTTGAGCCGGGCTTTCCGCATACCATACCTGAGCGGGCAGATTTTACGCTTGTGGTGCGCGACACCAACAAAGCCGTGCTTAACGAACTGCACGACGCCTTCCGCAAGGCCCTCTCAGCAATAGCACGCCGTAGAGCCCTTAAGTTTGAGTATGACCTGATTAGCTGGATTGACCCTATTGACTGTGACCCACAGCTGATTGACTGTATAGAACAAAGTGCTGTTGCTGGTAAAGTATCCTATATGCGCATGCCCAGCGGGGCAGGCCACGATGCGCAGTTTCTACACAAAGTAATGAAAACGGGTATGGTGTTCGTACCAAGCAAAGACGGCAAAAGCCACTCGCCGGCCGAGTGGACCGACTGGAACGATATTGAAGCAGGGGCCAATGTATTGCTCAATGCCCTTATTGAGGTAGCACAACCCACCAACCAAAACCAATAAAACTAATGCTTTTCTCTCAAACCTTTTTGGCTGGCCTTATTATAGCGGCCATGGCCATGATTAGCATATCAGTAGTACTGCTGCTATGGTTTTTAGTTAAAGACGTTAAAGGCAAAAAAGTATGGTAACCAAGTTTGATACATTTAATAATACCGTTACTCAAAATACTGACCCGCTAGATTCTGGAGGGCTAAACCCCAACCCAGAAAAGCTGATCTCTAAAGATAACATCAAGCTCAGCACCCTAAAAAAACTGATGGGCCAATCTATTGTTTCAGTAAAGCAGTTCGATAAAGAGCTGGTACTTGAAATATGCAAGTTTGCTGCTTTGTTACAGGCCAACGAGGTGGCCAGCAACCACCCCCTTGACGGCAAAATAGTTATTACTGCCTTTTTTGAAGCCAGCACCCGCACGCGCCTTAGCTTTGAAAGTGCCGTGCTGCGCCTTGATGGCAAAATTATAAGCATACCAGAAGGCCGCAGCACCAGCCTGGCCAAGGGCGAATCACTTAGCGATATAGGTGAAATGTTTAACGCCTATGCCGATGTGGTGGTGGTGCGCCATACGCAATCAGAGGCTATTTACGAAATGATGCGCAGCCTGCGCATACCCATAATCAATGCCGGCAATGGCTCTGAAGAGCACCCCACCCAGGCACTGGCCGATTGGTTTGCCATACTAAAATGGAAGCCACAGCTAAAAGGAAAGGTAAAAACAAAAGATAAAATACACTTGGGCATTCAGGGCACGCCGGGCACCATGCGTACTGTAAACAGCTTTTTGCGCATGTCATTGCTGTTTAAAGACGGTATTAAACAGATCACCATCGTATCTGAAATGGCCGATCCGCTGGGCGAAGAGCTCACCACCCTCATTAAAGAGTGTGGCATTGATGTAAACCTTACCCACGATGTACATGAAGTGCTTGACCAGCTTGATGTGATTTACATGAACTCTATTGCATTTTTGGGCGAGGGCTACAAAACGCTTGACAACCGGTATAAGCTAAATATTGACAGCGACTTGAAAAAAGACGCCGTTGTGTTGCACCCACTGGCCCGTTTAGATGAGCTTGACACCACCCTGGACGGCACACACCATAACCTTTATTTTACACAGGCTCACGGTGCGGTATTTGTGAGGCAGGCCCTGTTTATAGCTATCTTAAACCGGTTTGAAAGGCTGCCACAAAAAATTATGCCGCTCATAGAAGAAGGTTAAGGCACCATCAGCTAGCCCAAACAACTAAACTTAATACAAGCCAAAAACCCCAACAACTATATGTGTGGAATTGCCGGGTACTGGAAAACCCACCCCCTAGAAGATGCCCATGCAGCAGGGCAAACGCTGCAAAACATGATTACCACCCTGCACCACCGTGGCCCCGACGGCTACGGCCACCATGTAGATGCAAATAAGGGCTTGGCCATGGGCCACGCCCGCCTCTCTATTATTGACCTTGAAGGTGGCGAACAACCCCTGTATAGCCAAGGCAAAGAGAAGGTGCTTACCGTAAACGGAGAATTTTACGACTACAAGCGAATACGCACCACCATGGCCCTGCAAGGGGTGCAGTTCAATACTAAAAGCGACAGCGAAATTGCCCTGCCGCTGTATGAGGTATACGGCCTTGATTTTGTTGAAAAGCTAAGGGGCGAGTTTGCCTTTGCTTTGTACGACAGCAATAGTGACAGGCTGGTGCTGGTGCGCGACCGCTTTGGTATTAAGCCCTTATACTACCACATTAGCCCTGACGGTGTGTATTATGGGTCTGAAATTAAAGCCTTGTTTGCGCACCCACACGTGCCCCGACAATTTGACGAGCAGGCGTTGCTGCACCAGCTTATGCACACCATGGTGCCCGGCACCACCGCCTATAAAAACATACATGCTGTAGAGCCTGGCCACATGGTAGTAATTACCCGCAAAGACGGGGCCTTTCAGGTCAGTACACACCAGTATTGGGATATGGACTTTCCTGAAAACAACGAGCGTGATAATACCAAAAGTGAGGTGTACCACATACAACGCGTTAGAGAGTCACTAACCGAAGCAGTGGCTTTCAGGTTAGAGGCCGATGTGCCCGTGGGCTGCTACCTTTCGGGCGGTATAGACAGTTGCAGCATGTTGGGCCTGGCCAGTGCCATGCAGCAAGCGCCAGTAAAAGCTTTTACCATTAGCTTTGACAATAAGGCTTATGATGAAGCACACATTGCCAAAGAAATGGCCGACCGCGTGCAGGCCGATCAAGAGCAGATTAAGCTATCGGCCGCAGAGTTATATGGTGATAACTACATTAAAACCCTTTGGCATGCCGAGCGCACCTTTTATAATACGCTGGGTGTGGCCAAATTCTGCATGAGCCAGCGCGTACGCGAGTGCGGCTATAAAACAGTGGTTACTGGTGAAGGCTCTGACGAACTGTTTGGTGGCTACCCGGCCCTGAAGCGTGATATGTTGCTGCATGGGGCCGATGGGGCCACCCCCGAAGAGCGTGCCGCCTACCAGGAGCTGCTGAATAAGAACAATGAGCTATTTAAGGGTGCCATCTTGGCCGAAAACCAAGTGAGCCACCCTGCCCTTGATGCACTTTGCGGCTTTACCCCATCATGGATACAGCCATGGATGCAAACCCTTGACATTGCCCGCCCCCTGCTGCATAATGATGTACTGCACCAGCTAAAAGGCTACGACCCCATTGAAGCCATTGCCCAAAAGCTGAACCCACAACAGATTAAAGGCCGCCACCCGTTAGATATTGCGCAGTATACCTGGAGTAAAACCATGTTAGAGTGTCAAATTTTAAACTGGGGTGGCGACAGGGTAGATATGGCCAACTCTATGGAATCGCGCCCGGCCTTCTTAGACCACCATGTGGCCGAAGCTGCACGCGAAATACCACCCCATATGCGCATAAAGGGCAATATTGAAAAATGGGTGCTGCGCGAGGCTATGCGCAATATTTTACCTGAAACACTTTATAAGCGTGAAAAATTTGCCTTTATGGCCCCTCCCGGCCACACCGAAGAAAAGAAGCGCCTGGCATTAAACAGGTTAATTGATACCTACATGAACCCAAAGGCCATACAAGATGTGGGCTTGTTTGACCCACAGAGGCTACAGCAGTTTTTAACTGATTACCGTCAAGATGTTGACCCAGTATCTTTGGTGCGGAAAGATGCGCTATTGAACCACCTGCTAGGCCTGCATGTTTTGCACCACCAGTTTATCCAGCAAAGCACTACAGTGGCCTAGGCCCTGAAAAAATAATAGAGGCAATACCTCCATTTGCTACCGAGTTTGGCAACTGCCAACTCGGTATTTTTATTTACTCTAATACTACTATCCGTTACCTCAATCCAGCACGCTTTTCAATACAAACTAGAAGAGGCGGTGGGTCAATGAACTGTATGGGCTACCCGTGGTTAACTTAGGCAATAAACCTACTGGCTACAGCCCTTGTATCAGCCTCAGCCACGCCCTTTACCAAATGCGGGTTGCCTGAGAGTCATATAAAAGACTTTAAGTCTTTTATCAATAGACTTTAAGTCTTTTACCAATAGACTTTAAGTCTTTTGCAAGCTTCAGGCCGATTAATGACATGCCTGTCCCTGAGTGGCAAGTAAGTTAAGGCATGCCAGCTACCCTGCACAGCCCTTACCGCCTTTTTTGCCTGGGTTGGTACAACCAGGTTACCTAATAGGTCACAGCCCCTCTAAAACTATATAAACACTTGATAAGTAGTTAATTACATAATATACCTCTATAAAAACCTCTAATAGTCGCCCCCCACTATTGGCTACCCAACGTGTGTTTGTAGCGGTAAGGGCATAGTTTAGCCGTTGTGTTATTAGTAAGCAATAGGCCAGCAATTGGTATAATGAGCCAATAAATAATAAAAACCCATTAGATTGGGGGCAGGTGCTATACCTAAGCAATAAATAAACAACAGATTCAAAAATTCAAACACCTATGGCAAACCGATTTGACGGTAAGGTAGTGATCATTACAGGCGGTGCTGCCGGCATTGGCAAAACTGCCGCCACCCTTTTTGGCCTGGAAGGCGCACAGGTAGATATTTGGGATGTAAACGAGGCCAAGCTTGAAACCACCCTGGCCGAGCTGGCCGGCAAAGGCTGCAAGGTAAACACGCAGGTGGTAAACACCGCCAACCCTGAGGCTGCACAGGCCGCAGCTGCGGCCACCCTGAAGGCCCATGGCAGTATTGATGTACTCATTAACAACGCGGGCATTACGCGTGATGCCACCATTAAAAAAATGAGCTACGAGCAGTGGCAGCAGGTCATTGATGTCAACCTCACTGGCGTATTTAACTGCACCAAAGCAGTGGTGCCGGTTATGATTGAGCAAAACGGGGGCTGCATCATCAATACCTCCTCAGTAGTGGGGTTGTATGGTAATTTTGGGCAGGCCAACTACTCGGCCACCAAGGCAGGCGTAATAGGCATGAGCAAATCTCTGGCCAAAGAGCTGGGCAAGCACCAAATCAGGGTAAACGCCGTGGCACCGGGTTTTATAGCCACTGAAATGATTGATACCATACCAGAAAAGGTGCTGAATATGGTGGTAGATAAAACGCCACTGCGCCGCATGGGCAAGCCTGAAGACATTGCCAATACCTACCTGTTTTTAGCTTCTGACGCTGCAGCCTTTATTAGCGGCACGGTCATTAGTGTTGACGGAGGCATTACCATTTAACAACACATGCACCCACCCACCCCACCAAAGCGCAGTGCTGTGATTGCTGCCACGGGCAGCAGCGTGCCCAGCCGCACCGTGCCCAACGCCTGGTTTAACGAGCAGCTGGGCGAAGATGTAGATACGTGGCTGCGCCAGAACGTGGCCATAGAAAGCAGGCACTGGTGCGCTGATGATGAATCAGTAGCCGACCTGGCTGAGGCTGCGGCCCGCCAGGCATTAGAGCGGGCCAACCTGCCTGCCAGCAATGTGCAGCTCATTATTGTGGCTACTGATACGCCCGAATACATTTCGCCTTCTACCGCTTCAGTATTGCAGCACCGCCTGGGGGCCACCCAGGCCGGCACGTTTGACCTGAATACGGCCTGCGCTGGCTTTGTTACCGCCTTGGATGTGGCGGCTAAGTACATTATGGCAGATGCCCAGTACCACCACATACTGGTGGTGGGGGCCTACGCCATGAGCAAGCACCTGAATATGGCCGATAAAAAAGATGTAATAGAAGATGCTGATTTAAAGGAGCT
>CAZXTW010000118.1:0-2590 GCA_964643525.1 uncultured Roseivirgaceae bacterium | reverse complement strand
AAAACGGTTACCCTCTTTGCTGATGGGGCCGGGGCGGTAGTACTAAGCGCACAAACCAACACCAGCCGGGGCTTTTTGGCCAGCGCACTGCATACCGAGGGGCAGTACCATGGGTGGATGGGCATTTATGCCGGCGGGGCTCGCCAGCCCGTAAACGCAGCAGCCATTGACAAACACGACCACCAGCTCAAGTTTGTGCACCGCTTTCCGAAAGAGCTAAACCCAAAGGTGTGGACGCAAATGGTGCACGACCTGTGCGCCCGCCTGCAAACCACACCCAGCCAGGTGCAGCAATACCTGGTAACACAACTGAACATTAACGCCATACGCGAAACCATGGATAATCTGGGGCTGGGCATGGACCGTGCCCACACCATTATGCAGCAAAACGGCTATACCGGTTCGGCCTGCATACCCATGGCGCTTGACGATGCCGTGCAACAGGGCAAGGTAGCACAAGGCGATTTACTGTTTTTAATTGGCAGTGGCGGTGGCCTGGCCTTTGCCGCGGCAGCCATTAAATTTTAAGGTATGGAAGGGCAAGCCAGTGCAGCACAGGTCATAGGCACCGCCATAGTGGTGGGGCTGTACATGCTGGTGGTGGTGTGGCTGGCCATACGGGGCGCACGCCGCACCCGCTCAATGGCCGATTATGCCGTGGGCAGCGTCAACTTTTCGCCAGTGGCTGTTGGCCTTTCTCTGGCTGCCTCTATGACCAGCGCCGCCACCTTTATTATTAACCCCGGCTTTATTGGCCTGTATGGCATTAGCGGGGTGCTCTCGTTTGGCATTGTAATGCCGTTGGCCATATTCGTCTCGCTGGTGGTGCTAACCAAGGGCTTTCGTAAAATAGGCAGCGCCAACAAAGCCCTGACTATGGCCCAATGGGTAGGCACCCGTTACCAACGCAAGGGCTTTGCACTATTCTTTGGCTTTCTCTCACTATTGCTCATTACCTTTATTGTGCTCATTTGTGTGGGGTTGACGCAGGTGCTCAGCAAATCGCTCAATGCAGACCCTATTGTTATTCTGGCTGTAATTGTAGCCATTGTGTTTGGTTACATGATGTTTGGCGGGGCCAATACCATGGTGTATACCAACGCCACACAGGCGGTACTAATGCTGGTGGTGGCCATCATATTGCTGGGCTCTGGCTTTGACCACTTCAGTAATGGTGTCAATGCCTTTTTAGACAAGCTGCGGCAAATAGACCCCAACCTGGCCAGCACCACCAACCCTGAAAGCTTTCTGTTTCGTGATTACTTTGAAATTATTGTTTGCCAAATAGTAATAGGCATTGCCATTGTGTGCCAGCCGCACATCATTACCAAGTCATTGCTGTTAAAAAGCGCCAAAGATGTAAACCGCTACCTGGCCGTAGGCATTGGGGTAGAGGCCATATTCTTTCTGGTAGTGATAGTGGGCCTGTATGCGCGGCTTACCTTTCCTGATATGACCCTTAACGGGCAGCCCCTGCCCATGGATGCCCTGGTAAGCACCTATGTGGTGCAGCGCTTTCCGGCTTATGTGGGGGTAATAGTGGTGATGGGCTTGCTCTCGGCGGGGCTCTCTACGCTAGAGGGGCTGGTGCAGTCGCTTTCTACCACCATCACGGCAGATATCTTGCAGCCCCTGGTGGGTAAGCGCCTTTTCACTACCCCAGGCCGGCAGGTGGCTGCCAACCGGGTGGTAATAGTGCTGCTGGCCGTGGTGAGCTTTGCCCTGAGTTACCAGCAGCTGCTGCACCCAGCCCTGAGCGTAGGCATATTTGCCCAAAACGGCGTGTATGCCTTCTTTGCAGCGGCCTTTGTACCGGTGCTGTTTGGTACCTTTATCAAACACGTGCACCCCCTGCCTGCCATGACCGCAGCCGTAACGGCCCTGGTAGTGCACTTTGGCAGCTACTATGGCCGCTTGGGGCCCTACATGCAGCAGCCCGTCAACAACCCCGGCATTGCCGCCACCTACGCCATAGTAAGCGCCCTGACCATCGGCACCCTGCTGCACCTGTTTACCAGGCAACGAACTATTCATTATTAATTATTCACTATTCATTATGATAGACTGGTTCAGCAAATGGGCCATATACAGCCCCCAGAAAGTAGCCATTATTGACCACGACAGTGGCCTGAGCCTGACCTATAGTGCCCTGCACAACGCGGCGGCCCACCTGGCGCAGTGGCTGCTGGCCCAGGGGCTGACTAAAAGCGACCGCGTAATGCTGCTGGCTGAGCACGGGGCCGAAAATGTGGTGCTGTTTGGGGCGGCCCAAAAAACAGGCGTTGTGCTGGTGCCCGTAAACTACCGGCTGGCCCCGCCAGAGCTTGATTACCTCATTGGCAACTGCACCCCCAGCCTGCTGCTGTACCACGACCATTTTGAGCAGCAGGTAAACGCATTAACCGCTACCAATAACCTGCAAAAGGTGCCCTACAGCTGGCTAAGCCAGCAGGTGGCCCAGTGGCAGCACACCCCTGCCCCTGCCCTGCCCCAGGCCAGCGTAAACTTTGACGACCCCCTGTTTATACTCTACACCAGCGGTACTACGGGCTTCCCGAAAGGGGCCATTTATACCCACAACATGCTGTTG
>CAZXTW010000117.1:7651-11692 GCA_964643525.1 uncultured Roseivirgaceae bacterium | reverse complement strand
CTAAAGAATATGAAGTTGAGTTAGCGCTTGTATATGACCTGAAAGAAACATTTGGTCTGTAAATCCCTAATAACTCTGCTTCAGAAGTATTACTTTAATTTTTTGGCATTATTGATCTTTTAGAACCACTATTGAGCTGCTTCTCTTAAAAAAAACCAACACAATTGGTTGGGGTTAATTTAGCCATAGTACCTTCACCTCTCATCTACCTCAAAGGCTGCTTGGACCTATTAGTCTTTCTTGTTAAGAAAATAATCAAAGGCGGCGCGGGCAACGCGGGCAATGGTCAAGTCGCGCTGGGCTTTCTCAGCAGTACAATCGGCCAGGAAAACGGTAATGGCCAGGTGGGTGTCATCTGGCAGGGTAATGATGCCGGCATCGTTGGTGGCTCTGGTTAGTCCGTTGTACGTTCTGGAAGAGCCCGTTTTGTGGGCCACCACCGTAGCTTCTGGCAGCAGGCCCCTCAGGCGGCTAACAAACCATGGGCCACGGGCCTTCATGTATGTTTGCAACAGGCGTTGGCTGCTTTCTGATAAATACTGGCCTGCCCAAAACACCTTCAACAGCTGGTTCATGCCTATGGGGGTGGCCCAATTCTGGTACTGAATGGTGTCATTGGCTACCTGTAACATTTCAGTCGTGGCAATGTTTACATCATCAATGCCTAAGCGGGCCACCATGGCTTGCGCCCCGGCGGTGCCACCCAGCAGGCGCAGCAACACATCGCAGGCGGTACCATCACTTTGAGCCACATTGTATTCAATCAGCTGCTGTATAGACAGGTGCACCCCGTTGGGGTATTGGTCTCTGAGTGGGCTATGCCCCGCTTTAGGAATCATTTCAGCTGGCTGTACGGTAACAGTATCGCCCAGCGCAAATGCCCCAACATCAACCCGTTGCAGCATAAACATGGCTATCGGGAATTTGTACACGCTCTGCATAGGAAACCGCTCACTGCCCTGCCAGGCTACAGCTTCGCCACTTTCAAGGTGGGTCACGGCAATGCCCAGCCTGCCCTGAATGCTATCTGCCATGTTTTTGAACCGGGCCTCAAGTGGGTGCTGGCCTATGGCCATGGGCAGGGCTGTTATGTTAATGGCCAAAAGCCATAGAATGAACTGAAACTTCATGTAGTAGGTGGTTTGTGGTGTTGCTACCTGGCACTGGCCTCAATACTAACCAAAGATGAACCACAAAATGCCAATGGGCAAGCGGATAGTAAAACTGAAGAGAAAATTGCTGAAGGGTGCTGCCTCAGCAGGCATAGCATCAAACCCCTTCAGACAGGCAACCGCAGGCTATTACCTAAGAATATGAAGTTGAGCAGGCACCGTGAGCCGATTACAAAGCCTAATCGGCTCAGAATTAGCTCATATTTGAGCCGATTAATGTTTATAATTGGCTCATGAAGTATAACTGGCAGCAAAAAGAGTGGCCCAACTTCACCTATCAGACCACTGACATTGAAACCCTACTACCTGGTATTGCTGAGCGAACCGGCCGCAGTACGGGTCTGTTTGAGGCACTTACTGAAGTAGGCAGGCAAGAGGTTATGGTTGAGTTGATGGTGGCAGAAGCCATCAAGACCTCTGAAATAGAAAATGAGTATTTGAGCCGGCAGGATGTACTTTCGTCAGTTAGGCGCAACCTGGGGTTCAACACAAATACCATGCATGTACCTGACCAACGGGCTGAGGGAATCTCGGAGTTAATGGTGCACCTGCGTAAGCATTTTAATGCCTCTTTGAGTGAAGCCATGCTTTTTACCTGGCACAAGATGGTCATGAAAGGCAGCAAAGGCATTAACGCTGGGCAGTGGAGAAAGGGTGCTGAGTCAATGCAAGTAATTTCGGGGCCTATTGGTAAAGAAACAGTGCACTTTGAGGCCCCACCAGCCAGCCAGGTACCTGAACAGATGGCTGCTTTTATTCAATGGTATAACGATACAGCCGCCGGCGGCATAAACGCTATACCCCATGCGCCTGTGCGGGCTGCCATTGCACATGTGTATTTTGAAAGCATCCACCCTTTTGAAGATGGCAACGGCCGCATTGGCAGGGCTATTTCTGAAAAAGCCCTGTCAGAAGGAATGGGCCAGCCCGCCCTCATTAGCCTCTCAAGGGTTATAGAAGCCAATAAAAGTGCTTATTACAATGCCCTAAAAGAAGCACAGGTAACCAATAACCTCACCAATTGGTTAAAGTACTTTGTGCAAGTTATTGCAGAAGCGCAGGCGGAAGCAGTAGAGGTTATGGAATTTACGATCAATAAATCTAAATTCTTTGACCGTTATTCAGGCCAATTGAATGCAAGGCAGTTGAAGGTGATTAACCGCATGCTTGAAGAAGGCCCCAAAGGGTTTACAGGCGGGATGAGCGCCAAGAAGTATATGGCCATTACTAAAACATCAAAAGCCACCGCTACCAGAGATTTATACCATCTTGTGCAGCAAGGTGTATTTGAGGGCACCGGTGCCGGGCGAAGCACACGCTATAACCTGAAGCTTACTTAAGTCGGTTTCACTTTTTATTGGCATTACTAATTCATAAGTAACTTAGGCAATGCAGGTTATGGTCAGGGTAAAAGTTAAGCAGCCCAGTGTGCCTCACGCTAAGGCTGCTCCTTGCGTTGGTTTACGCAGTTTCATTACCAACAAGCCGTAAAAATTCTTCACGAATTGCTTGATCTTCAAAGCGACCGCCGTATTCTACGCTTGTGGTAAAACTGTTCTTGTCTTTTATGCCCCTTGATGAGACACACAGGTGCCTGGCAATAACCATTACGATTACATCTTTGGTATTTAAAATACTTTGTAAATCATTTAAAACCTGTAGCGATAGCCTTTCCTGCACCTGGGGCCGGTGGGCGTAGTAATCTACCAAACGGTTAATCTTAGAAAGGCCAACAACCTTATCATTAGGAAAGTACCCCACATGCGCATGCCCAACAATAGGTAAAAAGTGGTGCTCGCAGGCAGAGTCAATGGTAATATTCTGTTCAACAAGCATTTTATTATAGCCATACTTGTTTTCAAAGGTTGAGACCTTGGGCTTATTGGCCGGGTTTAAACCATAAAACAGCTCTTTTACATACATTTTGGCTACGCGGTAGGGAGTACCCGACAGGCTATCGTCAGTTAAGTCAAGCCCCAGCTCCTCCATAATTAAGCCAAAGTACTTCTCAATATTCTTAATTTTTTCAGCATCTGATTTGCCAAAGGCATCTAAACGCATAGGGGTATCTACGCTTGTTGCCACATGATTATCACCAATTACTTCAATCTGTGCTTCGTTCATATATACTAACTTGAAATGAAACGCCTTATATTAGCTTTTTAAGTGCAACTAAGGTGCAAAAATAAGTCTGACAACAATTAATGCAACTCGGTTGCGTTTATCAAACGCTGTTTAGTAGTTTTGTGTTCATTTTTGAGTGAAGAGCAGACGATACTATGTTAAGAACCCGCTCATTATTTTTTGCTTACAACAAGCATACAGAATTTCGGTTTCCAGATATTGATCTGAACGGTGGCGAGCACCTGCTGGTGCTGGGCGAGTCTGGCATAGGAAAAACCACATTGCTGCATTTGGTAGCAGGCCTGATGCAGCCAGCATCTGGCAGCGTAGAAATTATGAATACCACTCTACAGGAGCTTTCGGCCGCGCAGCTAGACCGTTTCAGGGGCAAACATATTGGCCTCATTTTTCAGCGGCCTCATTTTGTAAAGGCGCTTACGCTGCAACAGAACCTGGCCCTGATACAATACCTGGCAGGCCAGCCACAGAACAAGCAACGGATAAAGGAAGTGCTGACCAGCCTGAATATAGAACACAAACACGCTGAAAAGCCGCACCGCCTAAGCCAGGGAGAGCAGCAACGGGCGGCCATAGCCCTGGCTGTGGTGAATAACCCGAAGCTTATACTAGCCGACGAGCCTACATCAAGCCTGGATGATAAAAACTGCCTGAAGGTGATTGATTTACTTAAAAAGCAAGCCGAAGCCACTGGGGCACAACTGATGATTATTACACACGACCAGCG
>CAZXTW010000117.1:0-7551 GCA_964643525.1 uncultured Roseivirgaceae bacterium | reverse complement strand
AAAAGCAAGCCGAAGCCACTGGGGCACAACTGATGATTATTACACACGACCAGCGGCTGAAGGTGCATTTCGAAAACACACTTAAACTATGAATATTTTTAGTTTAAGCTTCCGCAATATGATTAGCCGCCCACTGGCTAATACGCTTAGCCTGGTGCTATTGGCCCTTGGCGTTGGGCTCATTGCCTTGCTGCTGCATGTAAACCAACACATACAGCAACAAATGGAAAACAATGTAGAAGGCATTGATATGGTGGTTGGTGCCAAGGGCAGCCCACTGCAATTGATACTTTCTGCCGTTTACCATATTGATGCGCCTACCGGTAATATTAGCCTGAATGAGGCCGAAAGGCTACGGAAAAACCCATTGGTGGCCCAAGGCATTCCTTTGTCATATGGTGACAACTACAACGGGTACCGCATTGTAGGTACCAATCACGATTACCCAGCGCTTTATGAAGCCGCCTTATCAGAAGGGCAGCTTTGGCAAAAGGCGTTTGAAGTGACGGTGGGTTATCAAGTAGCCAGTAAGCTGAACCTGAAAGTAGGCGATACTTTTGCCGGGTCGCACGGGTTAACGCAAGGGGGGGAAGCACATGGTACCCATGCCTACCAGGTGGTTGGTATTTTTGAGTATACTAACTCAGTAGTTGACCAGCTTATTCTTACTGCCACTGAAAGCGTTTGGGAGGTCCATAACCATGAAGAAGGTGATCATGATGAACATGAAGCAGATGGCCATGATGGGCATGAAGAGGAAAGCCACGAAGCACATGGGCAAGAAGCACACGAGACCGATAAGGAAATTACAGCCATGTTGGTTAAATTCAGGAACCCGATAGGCATGGTGCAGCTGCCGCGCATGGTGAATGAAAATACCAATATGCAGGCTGCAGTGCCTGTATATGAAATAAGCCGCCTGTTTGGCTTATTGGGGGTTGGAGTTAATACCTTAAGCACCATTGCTTTGGTTATTATGGCAGTATCGGCCCTGAGTGTTTTCATTAGCTTATTCAGTGCCTTGAAAGACCGACAGTATGAAATGGCCCTGATGCGCACCCATGGTGCCACCCGGTGGCAGCTTGTTTGGCTGGTCATGCAAGAAGGCCTACTCATTACTTTACTTGGCTTTGTACTGGGTGTACTATTAAGCCGGTTGGGCCTGTGGCTCATGTCAGGGCTAATGGAAGAGAGCTACCATTACACCCTTTCGGCATGGACTTTGGGGGTAAACGAGGGCTGGCTGTTGTTAATTTCAATGGCTATTGGTGTGCTGGCCGCTTTGCTGCCTGCCATTAGAGTATTTAATCTTAACATTTCAAGAACACTTGCCAATGCTTAGGCTATTATTCATTTTCATATTGCTGTTTGCTGCCTCTCAAACCATGGCGCAAACCATTATTACCTGGGAAACCCTGGCCGATGTTGAGTTTACCCGTGAGTATTTTGACGAAGCTGATGCTTACTTTTACTACCCGCATTTTGGGCCGTCAGTAAAAGCACTTGAAGGGCAGGAAGTGCTTCTTAATGGCTATATGCTGCCCATTGACCCCAAACAAGGCTTTTATGTGCTTTCAAAAAACCCGTTTGCGGCATGCTTTTTCTGCGGGTCGAGCGGCCCGGAGTCTATTGTTGAGCTGATTCTAAAGCCCGATCACCCTAAATTCAAAATGGATGAGGTCATCACCATGAAAGGCAAGCTGCGGCTCAATAAAGATGACCTTAACTTTTGTAACTACATACTGGAAGAGGCTGAGGTGGCTGCCAGCATTTATCAGGGCTATTAAGGCACTGATTGAGCCAACCAGCATTTATTAATGCAACCCTGATGCATTTAGGCTAAATAGTGATATATTGTTCGCCTTAAGTCAATCTAGTTTATTACTCTAGTTAAAGCCGCAACACATGCTACAAAGAAAGTTTGAAAAGGTGGTAAAAGGGTTTTTCCCTAATGCCATGGATGCCAAGGACACCTCCATTCACTACCTTGGGCAAATGCAAATTGAGCACAACATTAACGTTTCTAAAGTATTAATGGCCACCTCGGTCTGCTCAGATGACATTAATGTGCCTTCTACTACATTTTTTAACGTATTGTTCGGCCCTTTTATCATGGGCGGTTTAGGCGGCCTGCCATTTGCTGGCCAAACAGGTATGACAGCCTTTGCTCATCATATTCCTGACCAGGGCAGCGCATTTATTTTTTATGGCCCACATATAGGTGTTACACTTTATGGTGAACTGGGTAAGATGTACAGGCCCCGTCAAGAAAATACCGGTAACTCTTGCGGTGCACTGATGCTGGCCCTAAGCCGCCTTCAGGATAGCAAGTATACACCTGCTTTAAATGATGATGACTACCAGCAAATGAAGCTTGAAGAAAGCTTATTACCTTATAGAGAGCAAATACTGGACAGTAATAACCCTGAAAAGGCCATTACTGAAGCCACGTACGAAATCATTCATAAGAAACTTCATGACCATTTAAAATCGTGCAAAAATGAGTTTCATGTTGATAAAGTAACCCTATTAGGAGGCATTATTATCAATACAGATTATGGCCTGGATGACTACTTTGATGCCAGGAACTTTGAAGTAGTTGATATCAAAAGCCTGTAACAGGCCCACTATTTTATTTGGTTAGACTTGATTTTATTAACCATTAATTAACAAACAGCAGCATTGCCTATGCTGCTGTTTGTTGTTTTTTTGTGCCCTTGGTAAATATGACAATATGAAATTAACTAAACACCTGTTGGTGCTTTTAAGCTGTAGCCTGCTGTTATGGAGCTGCCAGCCTGCCAGTAATGATGCAAATACCAATGGTGCAGTTGCCACTAACCACCAGGCAGCTGTTACCTCTTTTAGCCAGTGGTTTGATAACCCTGTGCCACTGGTTAGCGCCCACCGGGGTGGCCCCTACGCTGGGTACCCTGAAAATGCCCTTGAAACATTTCAATACATTGCCAACCACACACCTACGGTAATTGAGTGCGATGTTTCAATGACGAAAGACAGCGTGCTGGTACTGATGCATGACAAAACAGTTGACCGCACTACCACAGGCAAAGGCAATATAACCGACCTGCTGTATGAAGCCGTGAAGAAGTTAAGGCTGGTTGATAATGACGGAGCAGCAACCTCTTTTAGCATACCCACCCTTGATGAAACCCTGGCCTGGGGCAAAGGCAAGGTATTGTTTACACTTGATGTAAAAAGGGGTGTGCCCTTTAGTAAGGTGATGGCAGCCGTTGAAAAGTATGCTGCCACTGATTATGCTGCCATTATTACCTACCGCATTCAAGATGCCAAGCTGGTTTATGACCTGAACCCTAATGTGATTATTTCTGTTTCTGCTGGTAATGATGGGGCGCTTGCACAAATCAACCAGGCTGGCATACCTGTCAAAAACCTGTTAGGCTTTGTAGGCACCCGCGAGCCTGCTGCTGCCCATTACCAAAAGCTGCAACAGCTGGGCATTAAAACCATACTGGGTACCCTGGGCAACCTTGATAAAAGCGCAGCTGCCAATGGCAACGACAGTGTTTACCTGACTTATATTCGCAACGGGGCAAACATTATTGCCACTGACAGGCCCCTTGAAGTAGCCAGGGTGCTTTACAAAAAGTAATTCATTTTAAACGTGGGCCGTCAGTGACATTGATGGCCGTTGAACGATAACTACCTCAATTGATAGGCCATGTACAGTCGCAGAAAGTTCATTTCATTTATAGGCAAAGCTGGTATAGGGGCTGTAGCCCTTCCTCCTTTTTTAACCAGCTGTGGCAATACCACCACACCCGCTGAAACGTTTACCCAAGTGGGCAAGCAAACCCTGCAACAGCTAAAAGACTTTGTGCTGGAGAGCCTGAATCCCTCAGACCAGGATGATTTACTGCTGACCAAAGGCCTAAACTACCATACTGTGGTTAAGTGGGGTGAAGCAATTTCTGACAGTGATACCTTTGGGTTTAACAACGACTTTACCTGTTTTATACCCCTTGACCCCAGCAACCCCAAAGATGGCCTGCTGTGGGTAAACCACGAATACGTGCACCCGCTGTTTGTATCGGGCTTTGACTACAGCCAGTACGACAACCCCATGGAGCACCGCACCCAGACACAGGTAGATCAGGAAATGTATGCTGTAGGTGGCAGCATAGTGCGTATCAGAGAAGAAAACGGCCAATGGCAGGTGGTAAAGAATGACCCGCACAACAGGCGCATTACGGCCCAAACGCCTATTACTTTGAATTGGGATACCCCCATTGAAGGTAAAACCACGGTTATGGGCACCAACAGCAATTGCTCTGGCGGTATTACACCCTGGAACACCTTCCTGACCTGTGAAGAGAATTACAACAGCTGCTATGGCGAGCGCGAATATGATCAAAATAATGTACGCACCAAAACAAGAAGCCTTTATGGCTGGGATGCTTTTTATGACTACCCACCAGAGCATTATGGCTGGGTAGTAGAGGTAGACCCTAAAAGCGGTGCTGCCCAAAAACACATTGCCCTGGGCAGGTTTGCCCATGAATGTTGCACCCTGTATGAGCTCCCCGATAAACGCGTAGTGGCCTATACCGGCGATGATAAAAATAATGAGCACCTGTACAAGTTTGTTTCTTCTGCCCCTGGCTCATTGAAAGAGGGCACCTTGTACGTGGCTGATACCGACAATGGCAAATGGTTGCCTTTAGACTGGGCCAGCCAGCCCGTACTGCAACAGAAGTTTAAAGACCAGACAGAAGTACTGGTGCGGGCGCGTGAGGCTGCCAAGTTGCTGGGTGCTACTGAATTGAACCGCCCAGAAGATATTGAAATTGACCCCATTACAGGGCATATACTGGTATCGCTCACCAACAATAAGCTTAAGAAAGATTACCACGGCTCAATACTGAAAGTTGAAGAAACTGATGGCCAGTTTGATGCGCTGACTTTTAAAGCTGAAACCTACCTGGCCGGTGGTGAAGAAAATGGGTTTTCGTGCCCTGATAACCTGGCCTTTGACCTTTCAGGCAATTTGTGGGTTACCTCTGATATATCGGGCAGTGCCATGAACAAGGCAGACGGCCCCTACCTGCCTTTTAAGAACAACAGCCTGTTTGTAGTGCCCCGGTATGGTAAAGATGCCGGTAAGGTAATCAGGGTGGCATCTGCCCCACGCGATGCCGAGCTCACTGGCCCGTGGTTTTCGCCAGATGGCCAAACGCTGTTTTTGAGTGTGCAGCACCCTGGCGAGCAAACCAAAAGCCTGGACAGCCCCACCAGCAAATGGCCATTTGACGCTGACGGCCTGCCCAAACCAGCCGTAGTGGCCATTACAGGCACCTTGATTGAAAAGATGAACCAACTGCGCCAAATAGAAGCAAAAGAAGCTTGATAAAGGCACAGCCATTACCCAAAACCATAAAGCAATACCCCAAGCCTATGAAGCGTAACTTATTATTAACCCTGCTTATAGTATGCAGCTGCCTTACCGCTACTGCCCAGGAAATTACAGTGGCCACGTTTAATGCTGAGTTTCTGAACAAGTCACGGGTGCACATTAAGTTTGGTAAGCAGTTTGATATAAGTCGAGAGGCCAGCGATGAACAAGCCTGGTGGAGCAATGATAAAAATAGAACTGCCAAACTAATGGAAGCCTCGGCCAATGTGGCCCGGTTCATTCAACGCTTTAATGCCGATATAGTAACCCTGACCGAGGTAGGCAATGCCGATGATATTGAGGTGCTGGTCAATGAACTGAAAAAGCTTGGGGTAACGTATAACCATTGGCAAGTTTGCGACTGTACTGACAGTTTTACAGGGCAGCATGTGGCAGTGCTTTCTAAATACCCCCTGAAAGAGGTATGGGGCCAAATACCGGGTCGGGCCCTGTATTTAGAAGAAACAGACGGCGACGCTGAAGGCGAGACAGGCATTAGTAAAGGCCTGAAGGTTACGGTAACGGTTAACGAAAAAGACATTGACGTATTTGTGCTGCACTTTAAAAGTGAACGAGGGGGGTATGACAGCGATGCCAAAAGGCTGGCCCAGGCCAGCATTGCACGCAGGGCCATTATCAAACAAATGAACCAGGGCAGGAAGGTAATCGTTACCGGCGATTTAAACTCACAGAAAGGTACCGAGTCAATTTACCGGGTTAGAGGCTTTGACGATGTGTACGAAGAGCTGATACAAACAGGCCACAGCCGTTATTTTGACAATACCGATGTGCGGTGGACGTATAATTATAAAGGAGAGCCAGAGCAGATTGACCATATCCTTGTATCGCCTGGCCTAAGCAAAAACGCCGATATCAAAACCCACATTCTGGAAACTAACGACGAGCATGTGTCTGACCACAACCCGGTTATTGTGAAGCTTAAGTTGAATTAAGCCCCCGCCCCTACACGGCAAGTAATTTAGGTGTCGGGGCATTTACCTGTATTGAAGTTGTAATTGAAGCAAATACTTAGTGCCTGGCCTGGTTTGGTTTGTTAACAAGCAATGCAGACAATACCCTTGTATATTAGTTTTGGGCGTCATCAAAAACATCATCAATATCGCCATTTTCTGACAGTAAAATGGCCACACCCCGGGTGCTTTCAAACTGCGAGCATACAATAACCATTACCACGGTAATAGGAGTGCTAAGCAGCATACCCGTTATGCCCCATATCTGGCCCCATACCACCAGTGCCAAAATGGTAACGAGTGGGCTCAGGTTAAGCGACTTGCCCATAATTCTAGGCTCTATTACGTTGCCAATCAACCATTCGGCTACGCCAACGCCAATCAATATAACCAGGAACACATTCAAGTCGCCAAACTGCATTAAGCTAAATACGGCTGGAAAAACCGTGGCAATTAATGAGCCTATGGTGGGTATGTAGTTCAGGGCAAACATCAGGAACGCCCAAAAAAATGCTGCCTCTACCCCAATCAATGCCAAAAGTACATAGCCCACAAGGCCTGTTAGCAGGCTCACATAAGTTTTGAGTCTGATGTAATCGGCCGATGAATCATTGATGCGGTTCAATATGGCTGACACCCTGCTGTACTCATGCTCATTACTAAACATTTTTTTGATTTTGTTTTTCAGGCTGGTTTCTTCAGTCAATATAAATACCGCATACAAAATAATCATGATCAAATTACCCAATGCCCCTGATAGACCGTCGGCAATGTTGCCCAGGGCGGCAGCATAATCAAAACCCTCAACAGAACTGGTAATTTGCTTGGTTACATCAATGTTAAAGGTGGCATTTATTGATTCAACTATTCTTTTAAGGTTGGCATTGTAGGTTTCGGTGTTTTGAAGCAAGGCACTGATGTTGCTGGTTATTAAACTGGTTACCAGCATTAACAAGCCAAATGCAATAGTGAATACCAGGGTATTCACCAACCAGTTAGGCGCCTGCTTTTCTAAAATGGGCACTTTGTGTAGCAGGTTCTTAAAATATCGGCCGGCTCAAGAACCAAAGCACTACACCATAGACTAATGGAATGAGTATACTTTGTGATAAGATGAGTAGCGTGAGTATGCCCGCCACCCCTATAACG
>CAZXTW010000116.1:0-11748 GCA_964643525.1 uncultured Roseivirgaceae bacterium | reverse complement strand
CCTCAGGTGTATCCAGGTCAAACGTAGTACCGCCCAGATCACTCAAGAATTTAGACAGGTTCAGGTTATCACCACCTGATTTCAAGTGCATCAGGAATGAAAGGTCAAAGTTTTTAAGCAGCTTAAACTCATTGTAGAATGACATCTGGAAGTCAGGCGTTACATCACCAATAGTAGTAGGCACCCCGTCAATATTAGCTTTTAACTGGGTTACAGACTCACCCTCTTCAATAAAGAATGAACCAAGCCCAAGGCCAAAACCAGCACCTGGCTGAGGGAAGGCAGGTACACCCAAACGGGTAATTTCGGTCACGTTATACCAGAAGTTTACACGAGTAAACCAACGCAAGGGCTCAATATCAACTGGCTGGGCTGAAAGTGACAGCTCTAAACCAGTACTTTGCATGTCTGCATCCTGGATTGATTCCAGTGAGAAACCGGTTGATGAAGGCAACGAGCGTTGCAACAGCAGGTCTTTAATGTCTTTATCATAATAGGTAGCTTCAAAACCAATTTTACCGCCTAGTAATGACAGGTCAAGGCCAAACTCTAATTCCTGAGCTCTTTCTGGCTCTAAATCAGCATTACCTCTGGTTTGATCAATCAAAATACCGTTGCCACCACCAACATTCACGGCATCAAACGTGGTATATAGCTCACCAAACTGAGGGCTGCTACCTGTTTCGCCATAGGCTATTCTAAACTTCAACTGGTTTACAGCGTCTGAGGTCCAGAAGTCAAAGTTGGCCAGGTTTACAGCTACTGAAGCTTTAGGGAAGGCAAAAAACTTTGATGGGTCACCATTTAAGCTAGACCTATCAGCCCTGATACCTACAGTACCAATAATACGGTCTTTGTAGTTTAATTCCTGCTGGAAAATCAGCCCGAACTCCTCCTCAACTTCAATGCGTTGGTCAGTTAATTGTGCCCCACCCTGCGTCAGGTTTTCCTGGCCAGGAATCAATTGTGTGGTTTGGCTAAACAACAGGTCACGGTCAAACTTAAGGTATGAAAAACCCACCGTGCTTGATAATGATAAGCCACTTGGCAGGTCAGTGGTGTACACCCCAAAACCCTGTAAGTTCAGGTTATTGACTTTGTTGTTGCCACGGCCTAAAAAGCCATTTTGCTGGCCGCGTTGCCCCTGATGGTCTTCAGGCACATATACAAACGTTTCCAGCAGGTAGTAGTCAAGGCCACCATTCAGGGTAAGCTTTAACAGGCTGTTGTCTGTGCTGAATACGTTGGCATCAATTTTTATGCCTTGTATAATCCGGTTTACTGTTTCGCGATTGGTTGTGAGGTCTCTGGTAAACAACATGTTACCAGCAAAGTTGGGGTTGTCTGGGTAGTTGCCAAACTCGTCAGGGTGCAGTTCAGCCCAGGGGCGGGTAAATGCCAGGTTGTAGCCATAGCTCAAACCGCCTTCATTTTCGTTACCGGTAAAGCTTCTGTCGGCTACAGAGTTTACAAAGTTGGTTGATGACGAAATAGAGAATACGTCAGAAATGCGGTGGTCAATATTGGTTCTGATGCTGCGGCGCTCATAGCCAGTACGCTTAATGATACCATCTTCATCACGCAATGAGCCTGAAATGAAAAACTTTGTTCTGTCATTACCACCTGTAATACTGATTTTTGAATTGGTAATGAAGCCCTCCTCACCATACAACTCTTCTTCATAGTCGTAAATACGGCCGGCATTTCGGGCAGCAATGAACAGGTCAACCTCATCGTCACCATAGGTAGAGCGTACAGTTTCTTCAGTAAACTGGCGTACGCCCACTTTTTTGATGATTGTATTAAAACCCAGGTCTTGAGAAAACCTGATATTGGTTTTACCTGATGAACCACGCTTGGTAGTAATAATGATTACACCTGCATTAGCGCGAGTACCATAAATAGCTGCGGCAGAAGGCCCTTTAAGCACTTCAATATTTTCAATATCACTGGGGTCAAGGTCGGCAATCCGGTTGGCAGAGTTTTCTTCGCTTTCTCGGTTGGCACCTGAAGCAAAACGCAGGCCATTGCGGGTTTCGGCATTGCCAACAAACACCCCGTCAATAATGTAAAGCGGCTGGTTTTGGCCATTGATAGATGAAATACCCCTTAAGCGCACCGCAACACCGCCACCAGGGGCTCCAGAGCTTTGTACGATGTTTACGCCTGTCATTTTACCATAAAGGGCACCATCAACAGTTTGCTGGCTGGTAGTACCTGTCAGCTCTTTGGCTGATACTGTAGAGATTGCGTTGGCCAGGTTAGACCTTTTAATAGAGGTACCCAAACCAGTAATTACAACCTCATTCAGGTTAATAATATCTTCTACCATTACCACATCAATGGTAGAGGTACTACTGGTTACTTCATACTCATCAGGTACAAAGCCCACATAGTTAAAAACAAGTGTGGCCGGCGTTGATTGCACACTAATTGAATAGGCACCGTCAATATCAGTTATGACACCATTGCTTGTGCCCTTTACCAATACGGTTACCCCTACCAAGGCCTCGCCGTTGCCATCGGTAACCGTACCACGTACGGTGTTTTGCGCCCATGCCCCATGGCTTATTACCATGAGAAGCATGAGCCATAGAGATAGTCTGTAGAATTTGCTCATAAGCTCAAAATTATGTAGTTAAGTATTTCTGGTTAAATCATAAATACGTGTTAGTTGCGTAGTTAAGAAGGTAAGGACGTCTGAACCATAAAATCAATAAATATTGGAAAACCTTACCGCAGCATGTCAAAGAACTATACTTGAATGCATATTACAAAAATTATAAAAGAGGAAATAAAAAAAGCACATATTTTTGCCACCCACCTATAAATACAAATTATTTATGGTGAATAACTTGAGGCACAAACTGTTTGAACAGCATGCAGATGTTAATCACTCAATGACCAATATTGCCTGATGCTCAAACAATTACAATCTAAAACGCCCTGTAATTGGTGAATTTGTTTAGCACTATTAACTAAACAGGGAAGAAAAGCCAATAAAAGAAACATGCAAAAGCAGGCAAATTCAGCAAGCCATCAACAAAAACTGCAACATTTTTAAGGTTTGAAGCCACTAACCTGACTGGATTGGCTTATTGTTAAAAATGAACATCAGCATAGGCCCCGTTGGAACAGGTGCGGCATGTCATGTACTTGCGCAGCACTTCCGGTTTTAGCATTGATTTGCCTAGCAGCATCCTGACACATTCTTGTATACCTTCTATTATTGAGGGGTGCGGGTGTATCAGTTCAGCCAACTCTTCTACCCCTTTATTCATATAGATTAGAAGCGCAACGGCCTCGATGGCACTGCTGGCATGCTCTCCTACCACTCGCATGCCCAGTATTTTCATCGCTGCGTCATTGGTGACAATAATTTTGATGAAGCCTTGTGTATTACGCATGGCTACGGCACGCGATATGCAAGAGTAATCAAGGCATACCACTTTATAATCTACCCCTTTATTGTGGCACTGGTTTTCGTTAAGGCCCACCCCTGCAACTTCAGGATGTAAAAACATAATGGTGCTGATGTTTTCATACACCATAGGCCTTAGGGGCTGGCCAAAAATCTTCTCTACAGCATAGCGCCCTTCCAGCTCACCAATGTTTACCAGAGCAATATCTGCCGTTACATCACCCACTGCATAAATATTGGGTACCGTAGTCTGCGTATCGTTGTCTTTTATTCCTCGCGCACTCATTTCAATTGGTACGTCATCAGCCCATAACCCTTCAATATTGGGTACCCGCCCCACTGATAGCAAAGCCTTTTCAACATGAAATACCTCCTTGTTGCCGTCAGCATCTTCAAGCTCATAGGCTACCTGCCCGTTTACCACCTCCATTTTAGTTAACCGGCGGTTGTAATGTATACGGGCACCCTTTGCTTCTAAATTGGCCTCAATAACATGCACTACATCTTCATCTTCAAAGGGCAGAATACGGTCGCCTTTGTCAATCAGGCTTACCTGGGTGTTGCCAAAGTTTGAAAATATGGTTGCAAACTCACAGCCTATCACGCCAGCGCCCAGTATCACCATACTTTTAGGAAATTCCTCAAGGTACTCAATGCCGTCACTGGTAAAAATAATCTTTTCATCAACCGGTATACTGGGCAGCTTACGGGGCCTGCTGCCTGTAGCTATTACAATATAATCTGCCTGTACCGTTTTGGTGCCGTGGTTGTTTTTGATTTCAATTTGAGTAGGCGTTACAATTCGGGCCTCTCCTATGGCATGGTGAAACAAATCTTCAGTATCATTATGATACAGGGCACTCATATGGGTGGTGAGCAACTGCATGCGCTGGTCTACCGCCTCAGCCACTTCAGCTTTTAACTCCCTGAAGCTAAGGTCAGGCACTGAAAGCCCGTGACGCTCTAGCTTGGTACGCAGGGTGTAAGCCTCGCGAGACAGCTCCCACCAGGTTTTTGATGAAAGGGCGCCATTGTGAATACCGGCCCCGCCTATCTTTTTCTTCTCAATCAGTAATACCCTCTTTTTAAAGTCAAGGGCGCGCATGGCTGCGGCATAGCCAGAAGGGCCGGCACCGATCACGCATAAATCGTATCGATCCATCAGGTCAGTTCATTGGTTGCTAAGGTGGAATTTACCAAAAAATATCAGTTAAGTACAGCTACTTACTAATTTTTCGGTAACCTGATGCCCGCCACCATGCAGCGGGCACTGCCGCCCCCATAGTTTTCAATGGTGCTGATGTCTACTGCAATTATTGCAGAGTGGTTTTCGATTTGTTGTATTTGTGCGGGGGTTAAAGATAAGTAAGCCGCCCTGCTCATAATGAGCTTGCTTTTACCGTCACGGTCGGCCACTTCAAACATATTACCAGCAAACTGTAGCAACTGGTGGTAGGCAATGTCAATCACATCATGGCCAGTATGCTGCAATCGTTGCACCACGGCATCACGTTCGCCTGTTTCAGGTATAGCATCTAAGCAAACTATAGCATACTTTTCTGCTATGGCCATCATCACGTTGGTGTGGTAAATTGGCTGCCCGTCAGGGTCAAGGCCATGAAACCACACCGCCTCAAACCCCAGCTTTTTAGAGAGTGCCTCTACCACTTCAGGGTGGGTGCGGCTGCTATGGCAGGCATAGGCAATTCTATTGGGGTAATCAATCACCAGGCTACCGGTACCTTCAAGGTATTTGCCTTCGGCCTCAAAATGGCTGATATCAATCACCTCTGTAATGTGGTACTGGTACTGATTGGTCAGGGCCTCAACAATATCGGCCCGGCGCTCCTGCCTACGGTTTTGGGCTTCCATGGGGTAAAGCACCACCCGCCCGTCTTTATGCGTACTGAGCCAGTTGTTAGGAAATATTGAATCTGGCGTATGTGGCTCTTGCGTATCTTCAACCACCAACACCTCTACATTATGCCATTTCAGGGTGGCTACATAACTGTTAAATTCTTTTAAAGCATGCAACTGGGTTGCCCTGCTATTGCTATCGGCATCATTGTGCTGAAAGGCATTGGAAGCAGCCGTTTGGGCATTAAAGCCAAAACGCACCGGCCGCACCATTAATACAGCATCACTGGCCTGCGGAGAAGGCTGGCTCATGGCACTTGGTTATTTATTATGGCGGTTAATCAATACTTCTAACACCTCATCAAGCGGAATTTCTTTGGCTTCTAACAGCACCAGGTAGTGAAACAACAAATCGGCCGCTTCACCCAAAAATAAATCTTTGTTATCATCTTTCGCTTCAATAACCAACTCTACTGCTTCTTCACCTACCTTTTGGGCTATCTTGTTCATACCCTTATTAAATAGCTTGGTGGTGTAAGAGCCTTCCTGAGGGTGCTCGTAACGGTGGTGAATAATACCCTCCAGCTTACGTAAAAAGGGCAGGTTGTCTTGATTGGTTTCTTTAAAGCAAGTATCAGCTCCGGTATGGCACGCAGGCCCAACAGGGTTAGCCTTGACCAATAGGGCATCGCGATCACAATCGGCCAGCATCTCTACAAACAACAGGTAATTACCAGACGTTTCGCCCTTGGTCCAGAGCCGCTGCTTGCTGCGGCTGTAAAATGTTACCTTACCAGTATCAAGCGTATGGGCGCAGGCTTCCTCATTCATGTAGCCCAGCATCAGTACCTTACCACTGTTGGCATCTTGTACAATAGCAGGCATCAGGCCGTTGACTTTATCAAAATCTAACTGGTTAATCAGTGCTTCTGATACTATAAATTTTTGTTCCATTACAAACGTACAGGTATATCTTTACTACTAAGGTAGGTTTTGAGGTCGTGAATATCTATTTCTCTAAAGTGGAATATGCTGGCCGCCAGTGCTGCATCTGCCTTGCCATGCGTAAACACCTCATGAAAGTGGGGCATTTGCCCGCCACCACCCGAGGCAATAATTGGTATGGTTAACAGGTCACTCAGGGTGCCAGTCAGGGCATTGGCAAAGCCTGCTTTGGTACCATCATGATCCATAGAGGTAAGCAAAATTTCGCCTGCACCACGCGCCTCTACCTCCTGCGCCCATGGCACCGTATGCTTTTCAGTAGGGGTACGGCCCCCTCTTACATGCACAATATGGTTGCCCTCAACAGCGCGCGAGTCAATGGCTACTACCACACACTGGCTGCCAAACTCAGCAGCCAGCTCATTAACCAGTTCAGGCCTTTTTACCGCTGCTGAATTGATAGATATCTTATCGGCACCAGCATGCAGCAAAGCCGATACATCTTCTTTAGAACTGATGCCACCACCTACTGTAAAAGGGATGTTTATTTCGGCTGCCACATGTTTTACCAGCTCTACCAGGGTTTTGCGCTTATCTACTGTAGCCGTTATATCTAAAAACACCAGCTCATCGGCCCCTTGTTCAGAATACAGTGCAGCCAGCTCAACAGGGTCGCCAGCATCACGCAGGCTCACAAAGTTTACGCCCTTTACTGTACGGCCGTCTTTAATATCCAGGCAAGGAATAATGCGTTTTGTAAGCATAGGTTATTGTATAAATTTGGTGAGGGCCTCCAGGGTTACCCTGCCTTCGTATATGGCCTTACCAACAATTACTGCTGGTATGCCCATAGCTTCAAGCCTGGCAATATCATCAATGCTGGCAATGCCACCACTGGCTATAATATACAAGTCAGGAAAAGCGGTTTGCAACTGCTGGTATAAATCAAATGAAGGGCCCTGCAATAGGCCGTCACGGGCCACATCAGTAGAAATCACCTGGCGTACTCCCTTTTTTATATACCGTGCTATAAAGTCATTAATTTCAAGCTCGGTGGCTTCTTCCCAGCCGCTCACTGCAATTAAACCGTTACGGGCATCGGCCCCGAGTATAATTTTTTCTGCCCCGTATTGCTGTAGCCAGCCCTGAAACAACTCGGGCTGCTTTACAGCCACGCTGCCCCCTGTTACCTGGCGGGCGCCTGCATCAAGCACCCGCTTAAGGTCTGCATTGCTCTGAACGCCACCACCAAAATCAATATGCAGGCTGGTTTGTTTGGCAATAGCCTCAAGCACAGGCAGGTTTACTACGTGCTTTTGCCGGGCCCCGTCAAGGTCTACCAGGTGCAGGCGGCGCAGGCCAGCCCCTTCAAAACGAAGGGCCATCTCTACCGGGTTGCCATACTGCTTGCTGGTAGTATAATCACCCTGGGTTAGCCGAACGCATTTGCCGTTTATCAGGTCAATGGCCGGTACTATTTCAATCATAGTTTTAAGAAGTTATCCAAAATCTGCGCCCCTTCTTTTCCGCTTTTTTCGGGGTGGGCTTGTATGGCATAAAAGTTATTATGGTGTATGGCCGCGCTAAACGGTGCTGCATAATGGCAAGTGGCAATGGTTGGGCCACCTACCTCTACATAATAACTATGTACAAAATATATATATGCCTGGTCGTTCAGCCCTTCAAACAACGGGCTTTTATAATCTGTTATGGTATTCCACCCCATATGGGGTACTTTTTCGGCAGCATTGACCGGGAAACGCCTCACCTCTAAATCAAAAATATTCAGGCAGGGTGTATCGTTTTCTTCGCTGTGCCTGCACATTAACTGCTGGCCAAGGCATATGCCCAAAAACGGTTGTTGCAGGGTAGGTAAAATGGCATGCAGGTTGTTGGCCTTTAGCGAGCGCATGGCACTGCTGGCCTCACCTACCCCCGGAAAAATCACTTTATCAGCACTGTGTAACCGTTCAGGGTCAGCAGTTACCTCAGGGGTGATGCCCAGCCGGTTCAGGGCATATGTTAATGACTGTATATTACCGGCATTGTATTTTACTAAAGCTACACGCATAAGCTGCAAGTATAGTGCATAATATACAATAGTAACAAAAAGGCCCTGCTGTGGCAGGGCCTTCATCTGAAGTTCATCATTGGGGGGTAGTGGTAGCTTGCTCAAGGCGGCTTTCAAGCTCACGCTTTACCTCATCGATAGACAGGTACAACTGCTCGTAGCTATCAATGATAAAGTAATTGGTCTGAAAAGCATCTTTACGAAAGGGGGTGTCTAAAATGGTGCCCACATCAAACGGTTTGTGCTCAGGCTCATTGCTCAGGCTGTAGGCTGTTTCGCCACTGCTTGAAAGGATGCCCGCCCCGTAAATACGCAACTGCCCATTTTCACGAATCAGGCCAAACTCTACAGTAAACCAGTAAATACGGCTTAGCAGCTCTATGGCCCACTGATCATCCAGGTGGTCAACACCAATTTGCGACAGGGCCTGCAAAAAGTCAACAAAAGGCTGGTTAGTTAGCAAAGGCACATGGGCAAACACATCATGAAACATGTCGGGCTCTTCCAGGTAATCTATCTCACTCTTTTTACGTACCCAGGTAGTAGCCGGGAACTTCCTGTTGGCCATGAGGTTAAAAAACAGGTCGTCATCAACAATACCAGGTACGGCATACAACTCCCAGCCGGTTTTAGCTTTTAGCACCTGGTTGGTTTCTTCAAAGCTAGGTATACGGTTGGCCACAAAGTTTACATCTTTCAGGCCATTCATAAACTCAATAGTAGCCGCATTGGGCAGGTTTACAATTTGCCTGTCATACAATATCTGCCATACCTCAAAGTCTTCTGCAGTGTATTGATCGTAAGCCTGCTTTTGATCTTTCATGCGTTGTTCACGCGGGTTGGTTAAATCTTTTACTTCTTTCATATAAGTAGAGGTTTAAATTATTCGATCATAAAAAAAGCCCGGTTCTTTTCAGAACCGGGCTTTGCGCTATGTATTTTTATATATATCTCTGTTCAATACACAAACATCAGCTACGCCAGTCCTGACTTGCAGGGCCGTGGTAATAATAATACTGATGTGCGTGGTTATTCATATGCCCACAAAGGTAAAAGCCTGTGGCCAGTAATCAAGGGGCATACACACTTTTTTTTGTCTGCCAACCGGCCATTGTTAGTTTACTACCTTCATTTTACCTGGTGTCTCCCCCCGTTTATCCCCCCAGGCAGCTCAAATACCCCAGGCAAACGCCCGCTTAACACACTGAAAAACAACAGGTTAAAACCAGCCTTGCTAATTTCCCGAAAAATGGGGGATGTTCAAAGCATACAATATTCTGTAGCTTGGATTAAAGAAAAAACAAAACAGACTATCAAAAACCACATCGTAGAGAATTCATTCGAGCTTTAGCATAATACCAGAATGTATAACACCAGAATATGAAAGACTATGAGAACATTTCTTCCCTACACGCAAGAGGTTAAAGTTGTGAAAAACCCGAAATACGAAGTATTGAAAGACAGGAAAAACAATTATTTTTTCCAACTAAGGGCCCGAACAGGTGATATTATCATTACCAGTAAAGCCTATGAAGGCAAAAACGAGTGTATGAAGCGCCTTTCTGCGCTTCGTGAAGAGGCTGACTTTGATTTTCAGGAGTTTCATGACAAGCAGCGCAAGCTGTACTACTTTAATGTAGTAAACCATAATGAAGAGCTTATAGCCCATAGTGAGAACTACACCACCAAAATTGGCCGTGGTAATGGCATTATGAGCGTGATGCGCATTGTTTGCGATGCACCCGTACAAGATATGACGGTGCGGTAGCTCTCCCTCCCTTAAGAAAGTAGTTGTTCGTTTATTATATTGAATATTCAGTTGTTGAGGTTGTTTTTACCCTTCACGTCTTTTTGAGATAGTGAAGGGTTTTTTTTAGTTTACTTTTTACAAGTCATTTGGTAACTTATCTGCCAATTGACTAAACAATACAATGGATTTAGAAGGAGTATTTTCTGCGTGCAACACTTTAGCATTGATAGGCTGGTTGTTTTTACTGGTTGCCCCCCGGTGGCGGTACACGCGCCGCATTATCATTGGGGGCCTGATTAGCCTGCTGCTGGCCCTGGTTTATATTACCATGATATTCAGTGGCCCACCTTTTGACCCTGCTGCTTTTTCTACCCTGAAAAGCGTCATGCAACTCCTCAACCAACCAACCACCATGCTGGCCGGGTGGGTGCATTACCTGGCGTTTGATTTGTTTATAGGCACATGGCAGGTTGCCAATGCGCAAAAGCTGGGTATACCCCACTGGCTGGTAGTACCCTGCCTGCTGTTTACCTTTATGTTGGGCCCTGTGGGCTTATTTTTGTATTTTATTGCCCGTACCATTTACACTAAGCAATTTGCCCATGACAATTTTTAAGTGGATAGGTGAAGTAAAACGCCGCAACGCCCTGCTGGCCAATGTTGGCCTGGGGCACTTTGTATTGTTGCTGGCCATGCTGGTGTTATTTTTTATTGACTCGCGCACCGTGCTGGGCATTAATGTCTGGATCAAACCCATCAAGTTTGCTGTTTCAATTGGCATTTTCTGCTGGACTATGGCCTGGTTCATGTACGACCTGCAAGGTTTCTCAAAAACAATCAAGGTGCTTAGCTGGGTGTTTGCCATTGCCATGATGACCGAAATGGCCATTATTTTCGTGCAAGCCGCCCGCGGGCAAATGTCGCACTTTAACATATCAAGCCCACTCAATGCAACCCTTTTTAGCATTATGGGGGCTATGATTGGCATTAGCAGCCTGGGGGTATTGGTGGTATTGATCTTATACCTGCTTCGCAAGCCTGATTTGCCGGCAGCTTACCTGCTGGGCGTGCGCCTGGGCCTGCTTAGCCTGTTGCTGGCCAGCTATGAGGGCACCCTCATTATCCAAAACCTGGGCCATACCATAGGCGCCCCTGATGGGGGGCGTGGCCTGCCCCTGCTCAACTGGTCTGTTAGCCATGGTGATTTAAGGGTGGCTCACTTTCTGGGCCTCCATGGCATGCAGTTTATTCCGCTGGTGGCCTGGCTCATTCATAAATATGAGCTAAAAGATAATATTGGCAAGCAGTTGTTCCTTACCTGGCTCTTTGCCATCATTTACCTGTTTTTTATCTGGTATTTGTACCACCTGGCCATGCTTGGCAAACCCCTGTTACATGTTGGCGGGTAATCACTTAACTGAACATGGCTAATTGAGTATTTGAAGCCGTTAGCCTGGTAAGTATTGTAGTAATGCCGTGCTGATGGATACTACCAGGCTGTACCTATGGTGCTGAGACAGTAGTACCAACGACAATGAGACGACTGTACCAACGACGATGAGGCGACTGTACCAACGACAATGAGACAGTAGTACCAACGACAATGAGACGACTGTACCAACGACGATGAGACGACTGTACCAACGACGATGAGACGACTGTACCAACGACGATGAGACGACTGTACCAACGACGATGAGACGA